>SXWA01000189.1 GCA_005791575.1 Planctomycetaceae bacterium | reverse complement strand
GCAAACAGCAGCGGCGCCGGCCAGCACGGTGTGGCGACCGCCACCGCCTGTGCCCGGTTCGGGCTCGACTGTGTCGTCTACATGGGATCCGAGGACGTGCGGCGTCAGGAGCCGAATGTCCGCAGCATGCGGATGATGGGGGCGGAGGTCCGTCCGGTGGAGAGTGGCTCACGCACGCTGCGCGATGCGATCAACGAGGCGATGCGCGACTGGATGGGCTCGGTGGAGACGACCCACTACATCATCGGCTCGGTGGTGGGGCCCCATCCTTTCCCGCGGATCGTCCGCGACTTCCAGTCGGTGATCGGCCGTGAGACGCTCACCTTCTGCCGGAAGGAGATCGGCCGCGATCCCGATTGCGTGGTCGCCTGTGTCGGTGGCGGCAGCAACGCGGCGGGGATGTTTTATCCCCTCGTGGAGCACACCGGGATCCGCCTTGTCGGTGTCGAGGCGGGGGGCCGGTCGGCGAAGCCGGGTGACCATGCCGCGAGCGTGTCGTTTGGCACCCCGGGCATCCTCCATGGCAGCCTTTCCTATGTGCTTCAGGATGGCGATGGGCAGACCGCCGACGTCCATTCCGTGTCGGCCGGCCTCGACTATCCCGGCGTCGGGCCGGAGCATGCCTGGTGGCACGACACGAAGCGTGTCGAATACACGAGTGTCACCGATGCCGAGGCACTCGACGCCTTCGATCTGGTCGCCCGTCGCGAGGGGATCCTGCCGGCGCTCGAGACCTCCCATGCCCTCGCCTGGGCGGTGCAGGAGGCGGCCCGGCGGCCCGCGCACGAGCACATCGTCGTCTGCCTGTCGGGCCGCGGCGAGAAGGATGCCGCCGAGATCGCCCGGCTGCGGGCCGCGGCATCCCCGGCCGGAGAGGGGCACTGATGCACACCAAGCAGTCCCCTGCTCCGCTTGCGGCGCGGTTTGCGGCGTTGGCTGCCGAGGGGCGCAAGGCCCTTGCCCCGTTCGTGACGGCGGGTGATCCCGATCTTGGCACCACGCTTGCCGTCATCGAGGCGCTCGATCGCGCGGGTGCCGCGGTCTGCGAGCTCGGCGTTCCCTACAGCGATCCGATTGCCGACGGGCCGGTGATCCAGGCCTCCTACACGCGTGCCCTGGCGGCCGGGTTCACGCTCGAGAAGTTCTTCGCCATGGTCGCCGAGGCGACCACCCGGGTGCGGATGCCGGTCCTGGCGATGGTCAGCTATTCGATCATCTACCGTCGCGGGATCGACCGCTTCGTCGCCGATGCCGCGGCGGCCGGCCTTGCCGGGCTCGTCGTGCCCGATCTGCCGCTGGAGGAATCGGATCTTCTCGACACGGCGTGCCGCGGTGCCGATCTGGCGCTCGTCCGGCTCGTGACTCCGACCACGCCGGCCGACCGGGCCGCGGAGATCGCCCGGCGGTCGACCGGGTTCGTCTACTGCGTGAGCGTGTCGGGGGTGACGGGGGCCCGCACCGAGCTGCCGCCGGGGCTCGTGGATCGTGTGGCGTGGCTGCGCACGAAGGCCACTGTGCCGGTGCTCGTCGGGTTTGGCGTCAGCACTCCCGAGCAGGTCAAGCTGCTCACGGGGGTGGCCGACGGGGCGATCGTCGGTTCGGCGCTGGTCCGCCGGATCGGCGAGTTGGTCGGGAGCGGCCCGGAGGCCTTCAGCGCGGGGGTCGAGCGCTACGTGGCCGACCTCGTGCACGCGGCGCGTTAGCCTGTGGCCAAAGTCCAGGGATGGACTTTGGCCACAGGCTGCTAACAGGCTGTGGACAAACAGCCTGCTGCACCTCATGGATGAGGTGCCGGGAGCGCAACTCCCGTGAAAACCGCAGGTTTTCGTGTGGCCAAAGTCCAGGGATGGACTTTGGCCACAGGCTGACAACGCAGTAGTGAAAGGAGCAAAGGCATAAAGCCAACCGTCAGCGGCCCTGCCGGCGTTGCTCCAGGAGCGCCAGTCCGCACACGATCAGTCCCAACACCAGGCGCGCTCCCGATCCGTCGATCTCCGGAACGCCGTTGCTGAGACGAAAACCGAGCTGGAAGGTCTCGGTTGCAGGTTCGTACACGTTCCGACTGACGCGCGACAAGCTCCCCTCAGTGCTATTCCAATTGCCGCCCCGGACGCCACGAGCCGTATCGGCAGTACTCGTGAGATCGTTCCATTCCTCGACGTTCCCGCTCATGCTGTACGTGCTGTATGCACTCGTGCCCCCGTTGGTGCCCACTGTCGTGACGTTGCCGTCCTGGCCGTTCCAGTCAGCATTATCGGCGTAGTTCGCGAAGTTGCCACTGACCACTGGACTCACGCCGCCGCTCGTGCCGGTGCCCACGGTGGTGGCGCTCACCGGCGTCGGAGAGGTGTCGGCCTGCGTCGCGTACTCCCAATAGCCTGCGTTCGTCCCGCTGCCCTTGTAGTACGCCGCCTTGTACCACTCGTCTTCCGTCGGGACATAAAACAGCGCTCCCGGGTTTTTTCCCGGCGCAGTGCCGGTCGTCAGACCATTGAGCGTGTAGGCGCCCGTCTCCGTGCTCGACGAGCTCGTCGCACCGTTCGTCAGCCAGTTTGCCACCCGCGCCGCATCGAACCAACTCACGTAGTTCACCGGCTTGTCGCCCATGTTCGCCTTGACCGCGTAGGTGTACCCTCCCGACGTGCCGCTTTGCGTGATGCCGCCGCGGGGGTCGATGCCCATGCTCGCGTTGTAGAGCGTGTGGGTGTCGGTCGCCGCCACGGAGTTCAGGAAGGAGGTGTACTGGTCGTTCCTGAATTCGAACTTCATGATCTTGAACGAGTACGGCACGGCACCGTAGCCCGTGGTGTCTGCGGCATTCCCCGGATCACCGACATCCACCCAGTCGATCGGCGGGACCACTTGCGCCTGGGAAGTGCCGGACGCAACGGCGATCAGCAAGCAGAAGATTTTTCCGGCGTGAGTCGGCAGACCGCGACTCCCGGAACCGCTATTCAAAACAGACACTATCGACATGGGCAACACCTCTCGGATGAAGGCGACGGACAAACGTCCGTCACGGACGAGTAGCCGAAAACGCTTTCGGCGCGACTGGCGAATCGACACGTCTGAACGACTGAATCGTTCAGCGTGGATCGGCCTACGCTCTGCCCCCGCGTCGCAAGCGACTCGATGGCAACTCGTCTTCCGAGGTCAGGTTTCCTTGGCGTCTGTCCAAGAGCCTTCGCTCCCTTACCGACGCCCGAGAGCCGAACAGCTACAGAATTCAAGGAATAAGGCAACCTGCCACCGAAGTTTTTTTGGCTCTTCAATGGACTTTGGCCACGGGCTGCTGGCCCGCGACGAGCGTCACTCGAATCCACCGCCGTCGGTGGATGGAGCAGCAGCCCCCTGGCACACCAGGAACAGCGGCACCGCTCCGCCACAGTTTGGGCAGGTCAGGGCCAACGAGGCGGGCCGCGGCGGACCCGGAAACACCCCACCCGCGGCGAGAAACGAGCACGGCAGGAGCACCGACAGGCCGATCGCCACAAGCGGCGCGACGATGTCGGCTGCACCGCGGCCTCCCACGGCCACTACCGCCCATGCGGTGAGAAACAGCCCGATGCTGCCGATCACGATGAACAGGCACCCGAGAACGAAGCAATTGAAGAAACGCCCCATTTTGTGCTCCTTGGGATGAGTGTGGCTCCAGCCGGTTTCCAGTCCTGTCATTCCCTGCGACCTCCCAACGAATGCTACGGCCGCAGCTGGCAGGGACCCACATGAGGAATTGATGATCCCGTGACGAATTCCCGGGACCTGCCCATCACGCCAGGATCCCCTGCACCACGTGGCCGTGGACGTCGGTCAGCCGCCGATCGACGCCCGCCGTGCGGAACGTGAGCCGCGTGTGGTCGATTCCCAGCAGATGGAGGATCGTCGCCTGGAGATCGTGGACGGTCGTGATCCCCGTCGCCCCCTGGAAGCCGAGGTCGTCGCTCGCCCCATGCGTCGCCCCGGCCCGCACGCCGGCACCGGCAAGCCAGGTGACGAAACTGCCGCCGTTGTGGTCGCGACCCTGGTTGTTTTGTGCAAACGGTGTCCGGCCAAACTCGGTCGTCCAGATCACCAGCGTGTCGGAGAGGAGGCCGCGGGCACCGAGGTCGTCGAGGAGCGCGGCAATCGGTTGATCGACCGAAAGAGCGATCGGCGGAAGCTCCTTGGGGATGCTGCCGTGATTGTCCCAGTTGTTCACCGCTCCCTGGGGGCCGCTCCACACCTGCACGAAGCGCGTGCCGCGCTCGATCAGCCGCCGGGCGACGAGGCAGCGCGTGCCGACGTCGGCCGTCTCCGGCCGGTCGAGGCCGTAGGCCCGCCGCGTGGCCGCCGACTCCGTCGTGAGATCGAACGTCGCCGGAGCCGTCAGCTGGAGCCGCGCCGCCAACTCGCCGGCGGCGATCCGCGCCTCGAGGCGGGTGTCGTGCGGGCGCGCGGCGGCATGCCGGCGATTGAGGCGCTGGATGAGAGCCAGGGTGTCGCGGTCGGCAGCACCACGGGCGAAGGGATAGACGTCGGCGGCGAAGGCGTCGGGGATCGGGTCGGCGCGGCCGGGATCGACCACCGTGCCCTGGTGCCGCGCCGGGAGGAAACCGGCGGAGAAGTTGCCCTTCTGGTTGTAGGGCAGGCCGCGCGGGTCGGGCAGGACGACAAACTCGGGAAGGTCGTCGACGATCCGGCCGAGGCCGTAGGAGACCCACGCGCCCAGGCAGGGAAACCCGGGGAGCATGAACCCCGTGTTCATCATGTAGCTGGCCGGCCCATGGACGTTGGTCGTCGTCTTCATCGCCATCAGGAAGGCCATCCGATCGACCTGCCGGGCCTGCCAGGGGAAGACGTCGCTCACCCAGCGGCCGGTCTCGCCATGGCGGGCGAAGCCGAACGGGCTCTTCATCACGTTTCCCGCCGGCGTCGTGAACCCCTCCGGTTTCTCCTTGGGACCGAGCGCCTCACCATGGTGCTTCTCGAGCGCCGGCTTGAAGTCGAAGGTGTCCATCGGGCTCGCGCCGCCGTTCATGAACAGCTGGATCACACGCCGGGCACGGGCCGGGTGGTGGATCCCACCGAGCGGCCAGGCCGGGTCGGCACCCGGCACGCCTGCCAGCCCCTCACCCGCCAGCAGATGCGCGAGCGCCACCCCACCAAAGCCACCGCCGGCGGTGGTGAGGAGATCGCGGCGCGAGAAGGAGAGCGGCATCGGAGGTCAGTCGATGAACAGGAAGTCGTCGGCATTGAAGAGGGCGCGGGCCACGGCATCGAGCCCGTGGGCATCCGCCAGTATCGTCAGCTCGGCCTGCTCCTCCGGTGTCGGATCGCGCAGCCACGCGCGCTGCACCATCCAGCGGACCCGGGCGTGGCTGGCGCCGGGCTGGTCGGCGGCACTGGGCTGGTCGGCGGCACCGGGCTCGGCGGCGGCACGGTGCTGCTCAGCCGCACGGTGGGCCAGCGCCCGGGCATGGTGGAGGACGAAGCGATTGTTGGCGAGGACGAGGGCCTGGAGCGCCGAGGCGGAAAAGCCGCGCGACGGGGCGAGGAGGCCGAGGTCGGGAAAGTCGAGCGCGTCGAAGAGCGGATCGGGGATCCCGCGCCAGACCACGCGGTAGATCGCCCGGCGGCCGGCACCGGGTGAATCGAGGTCGTAGGCGTCGTAGTCGAGGATCGGCGTGAGCTGGGCGCCCGGCTTCTGCGTGAAGTGGGGGATCGCCGGACCGCCACGCGTGTCGTCGAGCGTGCCAGACACGGCGAGCACCGAGTCGTGGAAACTCTCGGCGTCGATGCGCCGGCGCGGCATCCAGGCGAGGAGCCGGTCATCAGGGTCGGCCTCGAGGGCGGCAGGGGGCGGAGCCGATCGGCGGCGGTAGGCGCGGCTGGTGCAGATCAGGCGGTGGAGGTGCTTGAGCGAGCCGGTGTCGCGCAGCTCGCAGGCCAGCCACTCGAGCAATTCCGGATGGCTCGGCAGGCTCCCCATGCGGCCGAAGTCGCTCGGCGTGTCGCAGAGGCCACGGCCAAAGTGCCAGTGCCAAACCCGGTTGGCGATGCTCCGCCAGGTGAGCGGATTGTTGGGAGCGGCGAACCAGTCGGCCAGCGCCGCACGCCGCGCCCCCTCGGGGGCGTCGGGGGGGATCTCGAACCGGGCGGGGAGCCACGCCACGGCGGTCAACGCCCCCGGGCCGACCGGCTGCCGCGGGCGTTCGATGTCGCCCCGTTCGAGGAGGCGGATCTCGCGCGGCGGCTGGATCGTGATCACCCCCCGTTCGTTCGTCGCCGTGGCGGCGGCGGCGTAGAGCTTCCGCGGCGGTGGCAGGGTGGCGAGCTCGGTGCGGGCCCGGGCGCCGACGATCGCTCCCGCCAATGCGGCCGCCTGCGCGCGCGAGCGGTCGGCGGCGGGCAGGGCAAGGGCGGCCTCGGCTGCCGGCGGCAGCGCGATCGCCGCGGCCGGATCGCCGTCGGTGATCGCGATGCTGAAACGGCCGATCACATGGGCGCCGCCGTGGAGTTGGCGGAGGGTGATGGCGAGGGTGTCGCCGGCGGCGAGGACGATCGGTTCGGCCGGCACGAGGACGGCGTGGTGCGGGTGGCCCTCGTGGGGATGGATGCCCCACGCGGTGGCTGGATTGCCGTCGATGGCGTGGGTGATCGTCCAGCCTGCCTGATCGAAATCGGCCGTGGCACGCGGGACCGCCACGGTGCGAGCCGGGCCGTCGGCGGGAAACACCTGGATGTCCACCTCCGAGAGGTGGAGGTTGCCGTTGGGGGCCCGGCCGGGGCCCTTCATCGGCAGCGAATCATCGGTGTGCAGGTCGAGGCGCAGAGCGGTGATCGGGGGGAGCGGACCGCCGGCGGTGAGGGTGATCGCTTCGCGCTCCGGTGCCGGGCCGCCGGAGAGGATCGAGCCGTCGTCTGTGCGCGACAGGGTGGTGGCGAAGGCCGACGTGAAACTGGCAAGCGGAAGCGCTTTCCACACCCCCCTGCCCCGCCCGGCCGCCTCCCACTCGGCCACGAGCCCTGCCTCCGGGCAGTCGAGCAGCGCCGCCGGATCGGTGGCGGCGCGGTGGGCGATCCCCTTCCAACGCTTCCGCGCGGCGGCGACCGCCGTGTCGGGCTCCCAGTCGATCTCCCCCTTGCCGATCCCGGCGAACACCGCCTGGAGGGCGTAGTAATCCTCCTGCGGAACCGGGTCGAACTTGTGGGCATGGCAGCGGGCGCAGTTGGCGGTCGTGCTCGCCAGCGCCGCCATCGCCTGCGTCACCATGTCGTCGCGGTCAAGGGATTCGAACGTCCGCGGGGCGGTGACCGCGGCCGAATGGTCGTAGGTGCCGGCGCCGAGGAACCCGAGCGCGGCCTGCATTGGGCCGTCGTCGGGGAAGAAGGTGTCGGCCGCGAGCTGGGCGCGGAGGAATGTCGCATAGGGCATGTCGGAGTTGAAGGCGTCGATCACCCAGTCGCGGTAGGGCCAGGCGGCGGGGCGGAAGACGTCGTGCTCGAAGCCGTGGCTGTCGGCGTAGTGGATGCAGTCGAACCAGTGGCGCGCGAAGCGCTCGCCAAACCGCGGTGAGGCGAGGAGGCGGTCAACGACGCGCTCGTGCGGAGCGGGGCCGGTGTCGGCGACGAAGGCCGTGACTTCTTCGTGGGTCGGCTGGATGCCGTGCAGATCGAGCGTGACGCGCCGGAGAAACGTCGGCCGGTCGGCTTCCGGAGCCGGTTCGAGCCCGGCACGGGCGAGGCGGTCGTCGAGAAAGGCGTCGATCGCCTCGGCTGCTGAAGCGCCGCCGGGCACCGCCGGGCGCTCGAGCGGACGGAGCGACCACCAGTCGCCCGACCGTGGCGGCGCGACGCGCGGATCGGGTGCCCCACGGCGCACCCACTCGACGAGGGTCTCGACCTCGGCCGCGGGCAGCGGCTCGGCGGGCATCCGCAGGTCGGGGTCGCCATGCCGCACCACGGTCACGAGCAGGCTGGAGTCGGGATCGCCAGGCACGATCGCCGGCCCGCGGCTGCCGCCGGTCTGCCAGCCGCTTTGCCAATCGAGCGCCAGCCCTCCCTCCATCCGCTCGGTGGCGTGGGAATGGCAGGGGAGGCAGCGGCGGGCAAGGAGCGGCTCGACACGCTCACGGAACCACCCGGCTGCCGCCGGATCGTCCACTTGCTCCCCCCGCGCGCTCGCGGCCGGCGGCGCGGCGGGGAGCGACGTGGCCATGGTCCCCAGAAGGCCGGCAAGCAGAATCACCCGCGGGCTGCCGGCCACAAGTCGCCAGACCGTCTTCCGGTGCCCGCCGAAAGACGCACCGCCGGGGGCGCTCATCGCGTGAAGTCCGCTGGTCGTGGATCGCCGCACGGTTGCGCCCCGCGGATGGTCGCCGGCCCCGACGGGTTCCATCGTGATCCTCGTGCCGGCCCCAGTCAATCGCCGCCGGGTTGCCAGGGAGGCATCAGCCGTCGAGCAGGCATGCCGCCCATGGCCCATCGTGGCCCGCCGCCACGACGGCGATGCCCGCTTCCGCCAGCGCGTGCAGCAGCGCCGGCACCTCCCCTTCCCCGCGCAGAAGCGCGACGACCGTATCGGCATCGCGGGCCTCGGGGGGGGGGGTGAACGACCGGAGGATCACGGCTGCATCCTCCGCCCGGCCCGGCACGCTGAAGCGGAAGGGCCAGGTGCGCCGTGGAAACGCCGCCGGCGCCGCGCGCCCCTGGTGCACGAGCCTCCCGGCGGCGAGCACGGCCAGATGGGTGAAGCAGCCGGGCACGGCGGCATCGTCGAGCGCCGCCACCACGCAGCGCTCGACGAGTGTCATGTCGGCGATGAGGCGCTCGAGATCGCGCCGCTCGAGCGGGTCGAGCCCGCGGAAGGGATCGTCGAGCACGAGCACCCGTGGATCGAAGAGCAGCGCGCGGGCCACGAGGAGCCGCTTCGCGGAGCCGTCGGGGAGGTGATCGATCCGTGCCTGGCCTGCGCCTGCCAAGCCGGCCATCGTCAGGCCGCGCTCGACCGCGGAGCGGAGACGGCTTCCGGAGAGGCCGCCGGAGGCGGCGAACAGTTCGAGGAGCTCGCCGGCGCGGATCGCCGGCCAGGTGACCAGCCCCGCCGGCACGTAGCCGACGAGGCGGCGGTAGGCGGCGGGGGCGGCGCGGAGCGACTGGCCCTCGATCACGACGTCGCCGCGGACCGGCGGCAGCGCCCCGCCGAGTGCGGCCAGCAGGGTGGAGCGCCCGGCTCCGGTGCGGCCGATGACAGCCCATGCCTCACCCGGGCCGATCGTGAGCGTGACCCCATCGACGGCAGGGCCGCCCCCCTGCCCGCCGCCCGGATCCACGGCGAGGTCGGCAAGCGCGATCATGGCCCGCTGCCGGCCCGCGCCATCGTCATGTCGATCGAGACGACCAGCCCCGTGGCCTTGTTGACCGTCTCCTCGAACTCCTTCTCCGCGATGCTGTCGGCGACGATCCCCGCCCCCGACTGCACGTGGGCCGTGCCGTTGGCGATCACCACGGTGCGCAGGGCGATGCAGGTGTCCATCGCGCCGCCGAAGTCGATGTAGCCCACCGCACCCGCGTAGGGGCCGCGGCGGCGCGGCTCGAGCTCGTCGATGCTCTCCATGGCGCGGATCTTCGGCGCCCCGGAGACGGTGCCGGCCGGCAGGCATGCCTTGAGGGCATCGAAGGCGGTGGCCCCCTCGGCGAGCTGGCCGGTGACGTTGCTCGTGAGGTGCATGACGTGGCTGTAG
>SXWA01000188.1 GCA_005791575.1 Planctomycetaceae bacterium | reverse complement strand
GGTGTTGCCAGCCGGCATGGTGTTGCCAGCCGGCATGGTGTCGCCAGCCGGCATGGTGTTGCCAGCCGCGAACGGGCTCTCCGAGGATGCCGTCCGGGAGATGCTCCGGGAGGTGAAGGATCCGGAGCTGTTCGTCAACATCGTCGATCTCGGCCTGATCTACGGGGTGACGATCGACCCCGCCGCCGACGACCCCGCCGGCCGCCGGGTGTCGATCGACATGACGATGACCAGCCCCGCCTGCCCGGCCGGTCCCCAGTTGATCGCCGACACGAAGCGCGCGGTGGGCTGCCACGAGCTCGTCCGTGGCGTGGAGGTGCGGATCGTGATGGACCCGCCGTGGACGCCCGACCGCATGACCGACGCGGCGCGCGACCAGCTCGGTATCTTCTGACGCGGCCTTCCCGTGCGGATCGTGCTCCACGAGTGGTCCTGTTCAGGCGGGACCGTTGTGCCCACCGCCGCTCCCCTTTACCCTGCCGGCGTTGGTCCGGCGGCGGAGTCGGCGATCGTCGCCGAGGGGCGGGCAATGCTGGCAGCGCTGGTGGCCGACGGGGCGCGGGCTCCCGATCTCGATGTCTCCGTGTTGGTGGCCGAAGGGCTGTCACCGCTGCTCCCGGCCTACGGCGCCGCCGGCGTGCCGGCCGGGGTGCGGGTGGTCGTGGTGCCGCCCGGCGCGGAACCCGAGGCCCTCCGGTCCGCCGCCCGGGACGCCGACTGGACGGTGGTCGTCGCCCCGGAGACCGACGGCATCCTCGCCGCCCGGGTGGCACTGGTCCGCACCGCCGGCGGCAGGGTGGCGGCGCCGGATGATCGGTTCATCGCCGTGGCTGGTGACAAGCAGGCGACGGTCCGCGCCCTGGCGGCCGCTGGGGTGCCGGTGCCGGCCGGACGCCTTCTCGAGCCGGGCGAAGAATGGCCGGTCGGGTTCGCGCTGCCGGCAGTGGTCAAGGCCCGGGCCGGCTGTGGCGGTGACGGCTTGGCGGTGCTCCGCGGTCCCGCCGAGCTGCTGCCGGCGGAGTTTTCGCGTCGGCTCGAGGCGCATGCGGCCGGCACTCCGGTCGGCGTGTCGTGCCTGTGCGGTGCGGAGGGCCCGTTCCCCCTCCCTCCGGTGCGGCAGCGGTTCTCCACCGGCCGTTCTCCCCGGTTCCTCGGGGGCGATCTCGGCCTCCCCGCTGCCGCGGCGGCGCGGGCGACACAGCTGGCCCGTCGGGCGATCACGGCCCTCGAGTGGGCAACGGGCCCGGCGGTCGGCTGGGTGGGAGTCGACATGATCCTCGGCAGCCGGGACGATGGGGCGCACGATCGCGTGCTGGAGATCAATCCGCGGCTCACGACCTCGTTCGTCGGCCTCTCCGCCCAAAGCAGCCGCAGTCTGCTGCGGGCGCTCCTGGCGCGCGGCGCCGGAGAACCGGTCGATTGGCCGGGTGAGCCCCATGGAGACGGATCGTTCGCGATCGGCACGACCGAGGATCCGAGCGCCGATGCCCACCACGCCTGACGGCCTGCTCGGCCCCGCAATGGCATTCAGCCACCCCGTCACCGCGCCGGTGTTGGCACTCGACATCGGTGGCGCCAATCTCAAGGCGGCCGACGGACGGGGCTTCACCCATGCCGCGCCCTTCCCCTTGTGGCGGCAGCCTGCGGCGTTGCTCCCGGCGCTCAGGCAGCTCGTCGATGCCCGCTGTCCGCGACGGCTCGTGGCGACGATGACCGGCGAGATCGCCGACTGCTTCCCCTCGCGGCGCGACGGTGTCGCGACGATCGTGGCTGCCGTGGTCGAGGCGGCCCGTGGCGTGGCGGAGGAGGTGGGGATCCTCCGGGTGGACGGATCCCTCGTGCCGCCGGAGGTGGCGGTGGCGGAACCGCTCGCGACGGCGGCCGCCAACTGGCAGGCCCTCGCCCGACTGGCGGCAGCCCATGCCCCCGCCTGGCCAGCGCTCCTTGTCGACGTCGGTTCGACCACCACCGACATCGTTCCCCTCGATCACGGTCGGCCGGTGCCCACGGCGACCGACGATGCCGGCCGGCTCGCCGTGGGGGAACTGGTCTACACCGGCATCGAGCGGACACCGGTCGCCGCCCTGCTCCGCCGGTGCATCCACGCCGGTGTCGTCCGCCCGATCGTCGCCGAGCGCTTCGCCGATTCCCGCGATGCCTGGCTGTGGCTGGGAGTGTTGGCGGAGGATCCGCACGACACCGACACCGCCGACGGACGGCCGTCCACCCGGGAGTTCGCCCGGGCGCGCCTGGCGCGGATGCTGCTCGTCGAACCGGACTCCTTCCCGGCGGCCGACGCCACGCTGCTGGCCGAGCGGTGCGCTCGCGCGCAGGCCCGTCTGGTGGCCGCCGCCCTGCAACGCGTGGCGACGTCGCTCGGCCGGCCGCCGGCGGCGGTGGTGCTCTCCGGCCACGGCGAATGCCTGGCGCGGCGGGCCCTCG
Organism: Planctomycetaceae bacterium; assembly: GCA_005791575.1. GTDB lineage: Bacteria > Planctomycetota > Planctomycetia > Pirellulales > UBA1268 > F1-20-MAGs016. The sequence goes on along the minus strand of SXWA01000188.1, from coordinate 32,396 downwards.
ACCTCATGGGCTGGCAGGCTCCGACCGTTTCGCTCGCCACCCGCCTGGGAGCGGAGGTGGCCCGTGTGGCGCCGGCCCATGCGCTGGCGCTGGTCGCTCTCGGGGAGCTGCCATGATCCTGCCGCCGGATTGGACGGGCGGACGGCTCGGTGCCGGCGGCGGCAGCATCGAGCCACCCGGTCCCCTCGTCCTCAAGTGCGGCGGCAGCCTGCTCTCCCGGCCCGGATGGCCGCCGCACCTCCGCCGACTCCATCGGGCCCTCGCGGCACCCGCGCCTCCCCTGCTGGTCGTCGGCGGTGGGGCGATCGTCGATGGACTGCGTGCCATCGACGCCGCCGGTGGGCTCGACGCGGCGCTCGTCCACGGGGTGGCGATCGAGCTCATGGCCGCCACAGCCCGGCTGGTGGCCGCAGAACTCGGCCTGGAGATCGTCAGCTCAGCGGCCGGCGGCGGGATCCTCGACGCCGCGGGCTGCCTCGCCGCGTGCCGGATCGGGTCCCTTCCCGCCGGCTGGGACGTGACCAGTGATTCGATCGCCGCGGCCGTCGCCACGGCTGCCGGCAGGCCGCTGCTCCTGGTCAAGAGCGTGCCCCCGCCGGCGACCGACCTCGCCGAGGTGTCGCGGCTCGGCTGGGTGGATGCCAGGTTTCCACGGGCCGCTGCCCGGCTGCCGTGGATCGGCTGGGTGTGTCCTGCCGCTGACGGCGGCGGAGACCAGAGCGACGGTGCCGCGGACTGACCGGCCGGTCAGTCCCACCAGCAGCGATCGGCACCGGGGCGGGCGGCCAGCGCCTCACCGCGGGAGGTTTCCAGGTCGGCGGTCGTCGTGCCCTCGGCGGAGGCGAACTGCCACGGCTGAAACTGCACGCCGCCGGAGGCGGTCACCACCCAGCGATTGCCGCGCTTCATCCCGCTGGCCACCGTGGGGACCGTCGCGGGGGCATCGTAGCTCGGCACCCGCACGGCAGCCGGATCGAGCAGCAGGGCGAGGTCGAGGTTGGCGCGGCGGTCGAGTTGGCGACCGTGGATCAGCGCGGCGACCACCGCCAGATCGACGCAATTGACCAGTTCGGCGAACACGGGCTGCTTGGCGGCGAGGTCGTCGTAGTGCCGCGAGAACATCTCGCACCAGCGCGTGGCGGTCGGGTCGGCACCGCCGGCACCACGACGGGCGCCGTCGCGGCCGAAGAGGTCGCTCTCCGTCAGGCAAGTCATCCGCCGGCCGGTGATCCTCCAAGCCAGTTCGTCGGCATCACGGGCGATCGGATCGTACGAAGCCTCCAGCCAGAAGCGCGGCATGGTCGCGGCGGCGGGGGCGCTGGCGGGCAGCATCGACACATAGCTGGGGAGGCCAGTCACGCCGGACGGCTCGAGGCCCATGCCCAGTCGCTTGAGGCGGTAGTCGGCGGCGACGAGCACACGGGCGAAACGGCTGTCGGCGGGCACCCCCCCGACCGACACCTGCTGCGGCCCGAGCAGATCCTCCATCCGGCGAAGTGTGGCGTCGGGATCACCGATCGCGACTTGCGTCTTGAGGAACTGCTGGACCCGCGCCACACCTTCGGGTGTGGGATCGATGGAGCAGCGCATCCCGCCGTCCCGTGCCCGGTCGATTGCCCGCATCGCGACGATCAGATCCTCGAGCTGCAACAGCGGCCTGCCGCTGCGGGCGGCGACCACGTTGCCGGCAGCGTCGACGGCCATCGCGTCGGCCGGCCCGGCGAGGATGATGTCTCGGCCCTCGGGATCGACGAATACGTGGGTGATCCGTTCCAGTCCGCCGAGGAACAGCACCTCCGCCGGTAGCGGTGCCTCGCCCTTCGCGGCCGCGGCCAGCGCCGCCGCGACGCGGCCCAGCGACACCTTGCGCAGCGTGCTCGCTTCCCCGGTCTGGCCGCCGGTCTTCGCCAGCGCCTCACGCCGCTGCTTGGCGAGTGATTCGACCGCCCCGGGCTCGAGGTTGCGGACGATCCCGGCGGCGTCGATCGAGATACCGCCCACCGCCTGGCCGAAGCCGAATTGAGCGTGGGCCGGCGCCAGCGGGGCCAGCAGCAGCACGGCGAGGACCATCACCGGCCGCATCACGAGGACGGAGGGGAACGGGCGGGTGGCGGGCAGGCGTTTCATGGACAGCCTCCGGCTGACGGAAGGGGGCATCCGGCCCCCATGACGGTGCGACATGCTAGTCTTCCCCTGTTGCCCGGGGCAAACCCGATTCCTGGCCGAAAAACCCCTGTTTGCCCGGGGAGCGGGCGCTTTCCCGGTCGACCCCGGTTCGCCCCTCGCCAAAGCCAGCGCGGTATCGCATCATGCAAAAGCGCCGCGGGAATCGTCCGCGGCCCGCCCCGGTCCGACGTCCGTCATGGCCACCACCGCCTACCTCCTGCTCCACGATCCAGAGGCGGGGCCGACGGCGATCCCCCTCACCGTCGGCCAGAAGGTGACCCTCGGCCGCGCCTCGACCAACTCGATCGTCGTCCGCGACGAGCGTGCCAGCCGTTGCCATGCCGAGGTGTTCGCTGCCGACGGCCAGTGGCGGGTCCGCGACCTCGACAGCCGCAACGGGACGCGTGTCGGTGGCGAGCCGATCAAGGGCATGCGGCCGCTCGCCGCCGGCGACGTGATCCGGATCGGCAAGACCGAGATCACTTTCGGTCTCGGCAACCCGCCGACCGAAGCCGCGGAGGGAAGTGTCGCCCTCGGGAGCGGCATGTCGACCGACCACCTGCCCGAGGTGCTGCAGCAGTGGCACGCCTCGATCACCCACCGACGGACCGAGACGCGGCTCCTCGACGTCATCAGGGATTCGGCGGAGACCGCGCCGAGGGTGGGGCGGGCCGCGGCCGAACTCTGCCGGTTGGCCTTCGCCCTCGGTCAGGCCGGCGACACGCGCACCCTCGCCGGGCTCGCCCTCGCCACGGCGCTCGAGGGGTGCGGCACCACCCGCGGCATCGTCCTCCTGCCCGATGCGGTGGGGGCGCTGGCGGCGGCCGGCAAGGGGGCGCCAACCCTCGAGCCGCTCGCCGCGTCACCGGGGGAGTGGCCCGCCGCGGAGATCCCCCGGGCTGCCGCGGCGGCCGTGCTGCGGATGGACGAGGCGATCGTCGCCCGGGAGTCGACCCAGCGCCCCGGGACGGTGTCGAGCATGTCGGCGCCGATCCGCGCCGATGGCCGCACGGTCGGGGTGATGCACCTCGAGAAGAGGGCGGGTGAACGCGAGGGCACGCCCGACGATCTCGAGTTTCTGCTCGCCGTCTGCAATGCCCTGGGGATGGCGGTCGCCAATCTCCAGGCCCGTGAGGCGCTGTCGGTGCGGCTCGCGACCACCGCCGACGAGAACGCCCGGCTCAAGGCCCGGCTCCGCGAGGAATCGCGGATGGTCGGGGTGAGCCGTGCCCTGGGCACGATCGTCGGGCAGATCGGCCGCGTGGCCGGCACCAAGGCCACCGTGCTGGTGCGCGGCGAGAGCGGCGCCGGCAAGGAGCTGGTCGCCCGGGCGATCCACGAGGCGAGCGACCGTCGGTCCGGACCGTTCGTCTGCCTCAACTGCGCCGCCCTCTCCGAGACGCTGCTCGAGAGCGAGCTCTTCGGGCACGAAAAGGGGGCGTTCACCGGTGCCACCGAGCGCAAGGTGGGCAAGTTCGAGCAGGCCCACCGCGGCACCATCATGCTCGACGAAATCGGCGAGATGAGCCCGGCCATCCAGGCGAAGTTCCTCCGCGTGCTCGAGGGCCATCCCTACGAGCGCGTCGGCGGCCACACCCGCGTGCAGGTCGATGTGCGCGTCGTGGCCGCGACCAACCGCAACCTCGAAAAGGCGGTCGAGTCGGGGGAGTTCCGCCGTGACCTCTACTTTCGCCTCAAGGTGGTGGAGATCCTCGTGCCGCCGCTGCGGCAGCGCGTCGAGGACATCGAGCCGCTGGCCCGTCATTTTCTCGAGCGCTTCGCCGCGGAGACGGGCCAGCCGGTCCGGGACTTCACCCCCGCGGCCCTCGAGGCGATGCGCCGGCACCACTGGCCGGGCACCATCCGCGAGCTGCGCAACTGCGTCGAGCGGGCGGTCGTTCTCTCCTCGGGCGGCTCGGTCGACGTCCATGAACTGGGCTTCAGCGACCTCGGCTCCAGTGGCGACACCGGGCGGATCGCCTCTGGCCCGAGGTACGTGCCGGCGACGCTCGAGGAGGTCGAGCGGCGGCATGTCATGGCCACGCTCACCGCCACTGCTGGCAACAAGACCAAGGCGGCGGCGATCCTCGGTATCGAGCGATCGACACTCGATCGCAAACTCGCGCGCTGGGCCGACTGACGGCCGGCAGCTTGGGCCGACAGACGGCCGGCAGCTTGGGCCGCCAGACGGCCGGCAGCTTGGGCCGCCAGACGGCCGCCGCTGTTCAGTCGAGGCCGAAGTACCGTTTCCAGGCGTCCACTGCCGACGGGTCGGGCGGCGGTGGCTTCATCTCACCCGGCCGGCGGGCCGCGCGGTGCCGGGCGCGCCGCTCGGCAAGCCATTCGTCGGCACCGATCGCGGTCGCCCGCCGTCGCCGCGTGGCCGCCTGCAGACGCCGGTCCCCCGACACCACCACCAGGCTGCCCGGTGCGTCGTCGTCGGCGACCAGTTCCTCGATGAGCGAATCGGCATCGGGATACTCGCGGGCGAACCAGACACGGATGCCGCCGTGGAGGAAGCGGCCGGGAAGTCCGTCGGGGGCCCGCGCCGCGTCGAAGACGACGATGCAGTCGGCCGCCTCCGGGCCGAGCAGGTCCACGAGCAGGTCGAGCAGCGCCAACCGCGACTGCTCGAAGCCGCGCGGACCGCGCTCCTCGCCGAACACCCCGGAGGCATGGAGCAGGTTGTAGCCGTCGATGATCAAGGTCACCGATCGCCTCCTTGCGGCGCTCGTTCCCCGGGGGACCGTGCCGCGGACGCGGCCGGTCTGCCCGACGGCTGACTACCGGCGGAACTTCACCCGACCCGCGACGATGGTGGCTACCGCCCGGCCACGAAGCATCCAGCCCTGGAACGGCGAGTTGACGCTCTTGGAACGGAACGCAGACACGTCGACCTGCCAGTTGGTATCAGGATCGATGACGGTGATGTCAGCCACGGCACCGGGCCGGAGCGTGCCGCGCGGCACGCCGAGGATCCGCGCGGGGGCGGTGCTCAGCGCGTCGATCAACCGCGGCCAGTCGATCCGACCGGGGGCCACGAGGCGGGTCACCGCCAGACCGATCGCGGTCTCCAGCCCGAGGATGCCGAACGGGGCACGGTCGAGTTCGAGCATCTTCTTTTCGCGCGCGTGGGGGGCGTGATCGGTGGCGATGCAGTCGATCGTGCCATCGGCCAGGCCCGCGATGATCGCTTCCACGTCGGCTGCCGTCCGCAGCGGCGGGCTCATCTTGCAGTTGGAGTCGAAGCCGCGCAGCGCCTCGTCGGTGAGGGTGAAGTGGTGCGGGCAGGCCTCGGCGGTGACCCGGATCCCGCGGGCCTTCGCCTCGCGCACCTGCGCCACGCCCCCGGCGGTGGAGACATGCATCACGTGCAGCCGTCCGCCGGTGCAGGCCGCCAGGGCGATGTCGCGGCCGATCATGATCTCCTCGGCGGCCGCCGGCATCCCCCCGAGACCGAGCGCAAGCGACACCAGCCCCTCGTGTATCACCCCCCCGCGGGTCAGCTCCAGCACCTCCTCGTGGGCGAGGATCGGCACGTCGAACATCCGGCAGTATTCGAGCGCGCGGCGCATCAATTCGGCGTCGTAGACCGGTGCGCCGTCGTCGCTGAAGGCCACCGCACCCGCCTCGAACAGGCCGCCGATGTCGGCCAACTCCCTGCCGGCCCGGTCACGGCTCACGCAGCCCACGACGAACACGTTGCAGGTGTCGGCGCGGGCCGCTTTCTGGTGGATGAAGCCGACGGCCGCCTGGGTGTCGATCGGCGGCTCGGTATTGGGGATGCAGGCGACGCTGGTGAAGCCGCCGGCGAGGGCGGCGCGCGTGCCGGTCTCGATCGTCTCGTCCTCCTCGCGGCCGGGCTCGCGGAGGTGGACATGCATGTCGACGAGACCGGGCGACACGATCATGCCGCTGGCGTCGAACGATTCGTCGGTCGGGCCGGCCGCCCGGCCGATCGAGGCCACCACGCCGTCGCGGACCAGCAGGTCGTCGACCCGGTCGATCCCCTGGGAGGGATCGATGATCCGGCCGCCACGGATCAGGAGTGTGCCCATCAGCCCTGCCCTCCAGCCACGGTGGCCGCCGGACGCGCCCCGCACGTCAGCCACAGCACCCCCATCCGCACCGCGAGCCCGTTGGTCACCTGATCGAGGATCACCGATTGCGGGCAGTCGGCGACGTCGGCGGTCATCTCCACGCCGCGGTTGATCGGGCCGGGGGCGAGGATCAGCAGGTCGGGCCGCGCCCGCCGCAGCCGCTCCCCGGTCATCGCGTAGAGGGAGGCATACTCGCGCACGGAGGGAAAGGGGCGCGTGTTCTGCCGCTCGAACTGGATGCGGAGCAGATTGAGCACGTCGCAGCGCGGGATGATCGCGTCGAGGTCGTGGGAGACCTCCGCCCCGAGTTCCTGCCAGCGTGGCGAGACGAGGGTCGGTGGGCCGCAGAGGATCACCCGGGCGCCGAGCTTGAGCAGGCCGTGGAGGTTGGACCGCGCCGTGCGGCTGTGGGCGATGTCACCCACCAGACCCACGGTGCAGCCCGCGAGGCTCCCCCGGCGCTCGCGGATCGAGAAGATGTCGAGCAGCCCCTGGGTGGGATGTTCGTGGGGGCCGTCGCCGGCGTTGATGACGCCGACGTCGAGGTGCCGGGCGAGGAGGTGTGGGGTGCCCGGCGAGGCGTGGCGCACCACCACGGCGTCGATCCCCATCGCCTCGAGGTTGCGGGCGGTGTCGATGAACGACTCCCCCTTGGCAAGGCTGCTGGCCGACGTCGAGAAGTCGACCACGTCGGCCCCGAGCCGGCGGGCGGCGAGGGCGAAGCTGGTTCGTGTGCGGGTGGAATTCTCAAAGAACAGATTGACCACCGTCCGCCCGGCGAGGGCCGACAGCTTCGTGCGGCACCCGTTGGTGGCCTCCTTGAGCCGGGCGGCGGTGTCGAGCAGCAGCCCGATCTCCGCAGCCGACAACCGCTCCAGATCGAGGAGGTGGCGGTGCTCCCATGCTGGCGGCGAGCCATCCGTCATGGGGTGGGAAAGGGGCATGGCGGCACCGGGACGGGGGCGAAGGCGGGATGCGTGGTGGCGCGCGACTGGGCAACCGGGGGCAACACGGGAGACCGGCCCCGGCGAGCGGATCGGCAACCGGTCAACAACGCGGCGAGGATTCTACCAACCGGCGGAGGACGGCGTGGTGGCCGGCTCCACGGTGATCGGCGGCGGTCTGGCACGCCGGTTGCCGTACGGCGGAAGACGCTGCGGCGAGATGGTCTTGCCTCGTCAATGCCGCCCTTTCTACCCTCCCGACGCGGTCCGGCAGTGCCGGTCCGCAGTCGGTCGGCAGCCAAAGCGGCCACCGACCCACCCTCCCGGGAGTGAGACCGCGATGGGCAGGCAGTCACCCGTTTCCACTGGCAGCGCTGGGGCCATGCATCCAGGCTGGCCGTTGGCCGCAGCCGCCGTGATCCTGATCGGTCTGCCCGTGCAGGTCGGCTGCACCTCGGCCATCACCTCGGCGACACTTCGCGAGGCGCTGCGCCAGACGGCGGCGAGCGTCTCGCCGAACGATCACGCCTCCAAGACGCAGCCGGCCGAGACCACCGTCACCGATCCCCAGTTGGCCGAGGATCAGCCGGACATTCCCGAGGAGCCCGTGCCGTCGCTCGAGGAGGCGATCGATCGGGCAGTGGCCCGCCTGTCGTCGACGGGCGGGGTCGATGATGCCACCCGCGCCGTCCTCGTGCAGACCCTGCAGACGACCCGTCCGCGCGATTGGCCGGCGGTCGTCGACGAGTTCGTCGCCGCGCTCGAGGAGGGCGGGTCGTCGCCCGACGTCCGACCGGCGGCCCCGGCCTCCACCCGCGATACCGCCGTCGCCCCTGCCGAGCCGGCTCCCGAGCCGATCAGCGCGGGCCCGGGGCCCCTCCGCTTCCCCGCCGCAGCGTCGGAGATCGTCGCCCCGCAGCCGGCAAAAGCCCCGGCAACGCTGCCAACGAGCGTCCGTGCGGCCCGCCCGATCGTCCGGCCCGTATCGACCACGGTCGCGATGGCGCTGGCGGGGCCGCCGGCGGCGCGGATCGAGCTCATCGAACCGGTCGCCGCCGACGAGATCGTCATCCCGCCGGCCGACCCGCCTGCCGCCGCGGCTGACGCCGCCTCCGGTCCCGATGTCCGCAACGCCTGCTTCGCCACGCGGGTGCGGGCCTGGGGCGTGGTCGACCGCTTCCCCCGGGCCGCCTTCCGCCCCGGTCAGGAGGTGCTCGTCTATTTCGAGTTGGAGAACCTGCTTTCGCGGCAGTCGGCCGCGGGGCACACCACCGGCGTCGACACCGCTTTCCGGCTTGTCGCTCCCGATGGCGAGCCGGTGAACGACTGGACGTTCCCGCCGTTGGTCGAGACCTGCCACGCGCCACGGCGCGACTATTTCGTCCGCTATTTCCTCACCGTTCCCGAAGAGCTTACCCCGGGGCAGTACCGGCTGGAGTTCCTCGTCACCGACACCCTCGCCGGTGGCTCGACGGAATCCGCCCTCGATCTGGAAGTGCTGCCCGCGCAGTGAGCCCCGGCGAAGAACCGCCGGCCACGTCTCAGGGGCGCGGTGGTGGGGCAGCGACCGGTTCCGGGCGGGCTGGCTGTGCCGGAGGCGGGTCACCCGGCAAGGTCGGGAGCCAGTCGGCCGCAAGGGGAACCGCCGCCGGGGAATCGTCGTCGGGCGGGAAGGCCTCGAGCTGGAGCAGGTCGGCGATCGTCACCGCCCCCTGCCAGCGATCGGCCTGCGATTCGACGAATGCCAGTTCGGTCTCGGTGAGGATCTTCTGGGCCTGCAGCAGGCTGAGGAAGGTGACCTCGCCACGGGCGTAGAGCGTCTGGGTGAGGGCCACTGTCTCACGCGCCTTGGGAAGGATCCGCTCGTCGTACCAGGCGACGAGCTGCTGGGCGGATCGGTACTGGGCCAGCGCCTGGGCGGCCTGGGCGGCAAGATCGATCTCCACGCCGCGGAGGTTGGCCCGTGCGGCAGAGATCTCGGCCCGCGCCGAGCGGATGTTGCCCTGGTTGCGGTCGAACAACGGCACGGCCGCCATCACCTGGAAGATCCCCTGGTCCTGGGGTGGGTAGTCGACCTGCCGCTGGTACCCACCCATCACGTTGACGTTGGGAATCGGCTGGACGACCGCGCGCTCGAGCGCCCACTGGGTCTGCGCCACCATCGACTCGGCGGCACGCGGCTGGGCGTTGGCGCCGATGATCGCCGCTTGCAGTTCCTTGAGCTCGAAGTCGGGCAGCCGTCGGTAGAGGTCGGCGCGGATTCGGCCGACGTCGGCGCGCGGCAGCCCCACGGCGGCGGCGAGTTGCCGGCGACCGGTTTCGATGAATACGGCGGCATTGAGGAGCCGTGCTTCGGCGCGGTCGCGCTCGATGCTCCAGAAGAGCACGTCGGCGCGGGTCCCCTCCCCTGCCTCGGCGAGCTGCCGGCCGATCTCATACGACCGCTTGGCGATGTCGAGCAGCAGGGTGTAGATCTCGGCCCGCCGCTGGGCCACCGCCAAGTCGTAGAACGCGCCGCGCACCCCCTTGAGCACCTCGTAGCGCGCCCGGATCAGGTCGTACTCGGCCCGCTGCACCTCGCGCAGGGCCGCCTGCTGCGCCAGGCGGAGCTTGCCGCCGGTGACGATGTCCTGGCTGACGAAGCCGTTCCACTGGCTGTAGGAGCCGGCGGCCTGTGGCGACGCTCCGGCGATCATCGGGTTGGGATAGAGGCGCGCCTGCACCGCCTTGCCGCGCGCGGCCTCGACCGCCGCCGCCGCCGCGCGGAGCCGCGGATGGCTCCTCTCGGCCAGTGCCACGAAGTCCTCGAGAGTCGCCGGGACGGGCTGGTCGGTGGTGAGGCTGGTGGCGCCACTTGACCCGACGTCGGTCACCGCCAGCGGCACACCCGGCTCGGCGGCGCGCAGCGCCGGCGGTGAGGACGGTCCCGGTGGTGCCTCTCCCCGCGCGTCCGCCACCATGGTCGCGGACGCCGTGGCGATGAGCACGGCTCGGGCGACGAGCATGGCGCGCACATGCTGCATGGCTGGTGTTCGCACGGCCGATCCAGGAGGAACAGTCGGGAAGGATCGGTCGGCAGCGCCCGGCCACTCCAATCCTCCGGATGCGTTCCAAGCTGCGGGTGGGTGGCCGGGGGGTGGGCGGTTTGGGTGGCCGCGGTCCGCGGTGCGGGGGTACATTGGGAGGTTTCGCCGCGCGCAGGCTGGGAATGAACAGGCGGCACCCCGCCAGCGGCAGATGGTGCCGGGAGCGCGTGGGGCGGTGCGGCGCGGGTGGTGACGGCGGAATGACGCCCTCGGAGGACGTCGTCGCCGGGTTGCTCGTGGCCGTTCATGGAGCGGAGGGTGGACGTGGTCATCCTGCAGGTCGAGCACGTGCGCAAGGCGTTCGCCCCGGCGGAGGCGGGTGGGACCGGCGTCACCGCCGTCGATGGGGTCGATCTGGCGGTCGAACGGAGTGAGTTCGTCGCCATCACCGGCTCTTCGGGATCGGGGAAGAGCACGCTGCTGCATCTTCTCGGCGGCATCACCCGCCCCACCTCCGGTAGCGTGCGGCTCGAGGGGGTCGACCTCGCCACACTCGGCGACGAGGCGCTGGCGGTCGTGAGGCGGCGGCGCATCGGTTTCGTGTTCCAGCGCTACAACCTCCTGCCGGAGCTTTCGCTGGTCGAGAACGTCGCCCTGCCGCTGGTCCTCGACGGCATGCGGAACGCCGCTGCCGAGGAGCGGGCACGCGACGCCCTGGCCCGGGTCGGCATGGATCATCGCGCCGGCCACCGCCCCGATGCCCTCTCCGGTGGCGAGCAGCAGCGCGGCGCGATCGCCCGGGCCCTTGTCGCCGGGCCGGCGATCGTCCTCGCCGACGAGCCGACCGGGGCCCTCGATTCGGCCAACTCGCGCCGCGTGATCGAACTGTTCCGGGAGCTCGTCGAGCGTGAAGCGCAGACCGTCGTCCTCGTCACCCACGACCCGGCAATCGCCGCCGGGGCACCGCGCGTGGTGCGGATGCGCGACGGCCGGGTGGAATCGGACACCATCGCCGCGGGGGCGCCGTCCCGATGAGGCTCTGGCGGCTCCTCCTGCGGCAGTGGCGGCTACGGCCGGGGCGGGCCCTGGCGACCGTCGGGAGCGTGGCCGTGGCGGTCGGGGCCGTGGTCGCCACCTGGGTCTCGGCCGATGCCTCGCGGGCCGGCTACCGGCGGCTCACCGAGACCGTCGAGGGGGTGCCCTCGATCGACGTCTCGGCGGTGACCGGTGGCAGGTTCGACGTCGGCCTGCTGCCGCGGCTGGCCGACGTCGGCGGGGTCCGCGCGGTGGTGCCCCTGTTCTACCGGCCGACCCTCCTCCGCGTCGGCGAGAAGCGCGTCCGCGAGATCGCCGTCGGGGTCGATGCCGAGAACCTGGTGGCCATCGGATTGCTCACGCTCGTCGCCGGCCGGGCCTGCTCCGGGCCCGACGAGATCATCCTCGACCAGTCGTTGGCGGCGTCGCTCGAGCGGTCGGTCGACGATGAGGTGATCCTCTTCGTGCGCCGTGGCGTGCGCCGTGTGACCGTCACCGGGATCGCGGAGTCGCAGTCGCTCAAGTGGTTTGCCGAGGGGGCCGGGGTGGTGGCCGACATCGCGGCGCTCGCGGAGATGAGCAACGCCCTCGGGCTCGTCGATCGGGCGCGGGTCGTGGTCGAATCGGCCACGGTCCGCCCCAGCGCCCTCGCGGCCGTCGCCGCGCGCCTGCCGCCGGAGCTCGTCGGCGAGGTTCCGGCGGGGAGGTCGAGCATGGCGGAGGACATGCTCCTCTCGGCCAACCTCGGTCTCGACTTCGTCACCGGCCTGACGGTGGCAATGGCCTGGTTCATCGTCGGCAACGCCATGCTGATGAACGTCTCCGAGCGGCGCCGGCAACTCTCGCTGGTGCGCGTCCTCGGCGCGACGGCGCGGCAGGTGCAGCGCTTCATCGTCGGCGAGGCGGCGATCCTCGGCGGCGTGGGGGCGTTGCTCGGCGCCGTCGGTGGCCTCGCCGCGGCCGGGCCGATCGCGGCGGGGATCTCACGGGCCCTGCAGGCGCCGGTCTCCACGATCGAGGTCCGTCCGGCCGTCGTCCCGGTGGCGATCGCGCTGGGCACTCTGGTGGCGATGGCCGCCGGGTGGTGGCCGGCCCGGCAGGCGGCGGCGATCGATCCGCTCGAGGGGCTCTCGCAGGCGCCGGCGCCCCCGGCGCGGGGCGTGCCCTGGCGGATGATCGCCGGTGCCCTGTTGCTCTGGGCCGTCGCCGCCGGCGTGCTCGGCCTGGTGCTCTCGGGGCGGGTGCCCCCGCGCACGGCCGTGCCCGCCGGCATCGCGATGATGCTCGCCTTCGTCGCCACCACCCCCCTCATCCTCCCGGCCGTGGCACGCCTCGCCGCGCGGGTCATTCCCGCGCGCTGGAGGCTCGAGCGGACGCTGGCCCTCGAGCAGATCCTCCGCCAGCCGGTCCGCACCGCGCTCACGACCGGCGTGATGGTGGTTGCCGTCAGCAACGGCATCGGCCTGGGCCATGCGATCCGTGACAACGTCGACGACGTCCTCCGCTGGTATGCCCGTTTGCTGCGCGCCGACTGGGTGCTCTCCCACGCCGGCGTCGTCGCCAACGGCATGAAGGCGAGCGGCCCGACGCTCGTTCAGGCGGAGGAGGATGTGAAGGCGATTCCCGGCGTCGACCGGGTCGAGGGGATCGGCATCGCCACCGGCCGGGCCAACGACAACGCCTGCGTGATCGTGGCCTGCGAGGTCCACGACGGCGAACCGCTCCCGGTCGATCCCGTCGGCATTGACGACACGACCGTGCGCGCCGCGCTCGAACGCGGCGAGGCGCTGGCCGGCACGGCGTTGGCCCGGCGCACCGGGATCAAGGCCGGCGACGAGGTCGCCGTCGAGGTCTATGGCCGCACCACCCGGATGCGCATCGCGGCGCTCGTCGTCGACTACACCTCGGGTGGGTCGTCGCTCGTCATGCGCCGCGACGTCGCCCGGCGGATGTTCGGCTTCGAGGCGGCCGACATCCTCCTCGTCAAGGCGGCGCCGGGGCGCGCCGCCGACCTCAAGGAGCCGCTCGCGGCGGTGGCCGAAAAGCGGACCATGCTCCTGCGCAGCTTCGGCGAACTGAAGCAGTTCATCGACTTCACCGTCGGGGGGATCGTCGCCTCGCTGCAGTCGATCCTGTTCCTCGGTTTCGTCGTCGGCAGCCTCGGTGTCGCCAACACGGTGACGATGAACGTCCTGGAAAAACGGCGCACGCTCGGGCTCCTCCGTGCGGTCGGCATGACGAGCCGGCAGGTGACGCGGATGGTGGTCATCGAGAGCGTGATCCTCGGGATCGTCGGCGGTCTGCTCGGTACCCTCGGCGGGCTCGTCACCGCCCTCTACATCCAGTTCTCGAGTCAGCCGCTCCTCGGCCATCCGGTGCGGATGAGTTTCCGTCCGGGGGTGATCATCGCCAACGTCCTCGCGGCGATCCTCGTGACGGCGCTGGCGGCCTGGATTCCCGCCCGCCGCGCCGCCCGTCTCGACCTCCTCCAGGCGCTGTCGGCGGAATAGCGGAAGGGGCGGAAGGGCGACCCCAGCGTCGTCTGGACGATCACGGATATCCAGGCATTCGACGAGAACAAGCAAGCGCATCGGCTTGACGGTACCATTCGGGCACAGATTGACGAAAAGGGCCGCTGGTCCGGCACGTTCATCGACGGTGACGGTCGCCACTGGGAGTTCTCCGTCCAGCGGATCCAGGAGTAGCTGCTGGGAAGTGCAGCCTGAACCGGTCGCCGGCGGCACGCCCTCTGCCACCGCCGCAACGCGGCTGGCAGATTCAGGCCCCCGTCGGGTCGAGCAACTTCCTTTCCCGCCGGGCGTTATCTTCTGCGGCGGGGGTGGCGTCCGACGGACGGAGGCCGGCCTGCCTGGCCCGGGAAACGGTCTCCCGGTCCGTCTTCTACCGGGGAGTTTTCCATGCAGCGGTTGCTGTCGGTAACGCTTGTCGTCGGTGTGATCGGGCTTTCCGCCGGTGTGGCCGCCGCCCAGGGGCCGGGGCGAGGGATGGGGCGGATGGGGGGCGGGATGTCGTCGGCGATGCTCCTCCGCCAGGAGCCGGTCCAGCAGGAGCTCGCGCTTTCCACCGCACAGGTCGGCGAGGTCGGCAAGCTGCCCGAGGCCGCGCCTCCGGGGGGCGGCAACCCGCGTGACATGACCGACGAGCAGCGCCGCGCCTGGATGGAGGAGCGGATCAATGCCCAGGCCGAGGAGGAGAAGAAGGTCGCCGCGATCCTCGACGCCAAGCAGGCGGCGCGGCTCAAGCAGATCCGCATCCAGGCCCTCGGCGGCCGGGCGCTGATGGACGAGGCGGTGGTCAAGGATCTCGGCGTCACCGAAGACCAGATCGGCAAGGCGCGGGAGGCGATGATGGAGGTGATGCAGGCCGGCCAGGGGGGCGGTGGCAATCCCGCCGAGATGCGCCAGAAGCTCCTCGACACGATGAACACGATCCTCACCGCCGAGCAGAAGACGAAGCTCGAGGCACTCAAGGGCCCGGCGTTCGACGTCTCCAAGCTTCAGCTCCGCGGTCCGGGCGGCGGCCGGCGTGGCGGCGCGGGAACCTGATCCGCCAGTCTGCCGATCATGACGGCTACAATCCCTCCCGCCGCGACGGCCGTCGGGGCGGGAGGGATTTTCATGCGCTGGTCATCCGCCTGGGCTGGGGGCCGGTGGGCGGTGCCCGCCCTCCTCGCGCTCACATCCTTCCTGCGCGCCGCGGAGCCGGCCGCCACACCCGCTTCCCACATCGTGGTGCCCCCCGGTTTCCGCGCGGAGTTGCTCCGCTCGGCGGAGCCTGGCGAGGATTCCTGGATCAGCCTCACCTTCGACCCCGCGGGCCGGGTGATCGTCGGGCTCGACACGCGCGGCGTGGGCCGGCTCACCCCCAGCGCCGACGGGGGTTGGTCGTTCGAGCGGATCGACGACAGCCTGCGTCACTGCCGTGGCGTGCTCCACGCCCACGGCGCACTCTACGTGAGCGCGACCGACAGCAAGGAGTTGTGGCGGTTCGTCGACGCCGATGGCGATGGCCGCTACCGGAAGCGGCAGCTGCTGATGTCGTTCGACTACCGCAGCCGTTTCGGCCATGGACCGAATCAGCTCACCACCGGTCCCGACGGGATGGTCTACCTGATGTGCGGCGACGACGTGGCGTTTCCGACCGGCACGTCGCCGGCGTCGCCGTACCGCGGGCCGAGGAAGGACCGGCTCCTCCCCGATCCGCGTGACGATGCCGGGGACGACCGGGTCGGATTCCTGCTCCGGATCGATCCCCAGGGAAACGACCCGACGATCGTCGCGGGTGGACTCCGCAATCCGGTCGACGTCGCCTTCACACCCGACGGCGAGATGGTGACCTGGGACGCCGACATGGAGTGGGATGTCGGTCTCCCGCGGTACCGGCCGACGAGGCTCCTGCACCTGGTCAGCGGTGGCGAATACGGTTGGCGCTTCGGCAGCAGCCCGTGGCCGGCACATGCCCCCGACAGCCTGCCGGCGCTGCTCGACACCGGGCTCTCCTCGCCGACCGGTCTGGCGTTCGGCGCCGGCAGCGGTTTTCCCGCGCCGTGGCGCGACTGCCTGTTCGCCGCCGATTGGCAGCACGGCAGGATCCTCGCGGTGACCCTCGTGCCCGAGGGGGCGAGCTACGGCGCCCGTGACAGGCTCTTCGCCGCCGGAGCGCCGCTCAACGTCTGTGACATGGCGTTCGGCCCCGACGGGTGCCTGTGGCTGGTCACCGGTGGCCGCGGGTCGCAATCGGGGCTCTATCGGATCCGCTGGGAGGGCGCTCCCAGCGGTGTGGACGTGCCGGACGACCCTGCCGCAGCTGATGTGGGTGCCGCTGAATCCGCGGCTGCCAGGCAGTGGCGCCGGCTGCTCGAGCGGTTTCACGGCACCCCCTCGGACGGAGCCGTCGACGGACTGTGGGCCGATCTCGGCAGCACCGACCGCTGGCTCCGCGGCGCGGCGCGGGTGGCGCTCGAGCACCAGCCCCCCGCCAACTGGGTCGATCGCGTGCGCCGCGAGACCGATCCGCTGCGCCGCGCCACCGGTCTGCTGGCCTGGGTGCGGATCGCCGACGCGGCCGAGCGGCCGGCGGTCATCGACGCCTGGCTCGGGCAGGCGGTCGCCGGCGACGAGCCGACCGTTCTCGCGCTGCTCCGCACGCTGTCGATCGCCCTGGTGCGCGGCACCCCGCTCGACGACAGGCAGCGTGCGGCGCTCATTGCCGCGGTCCGCGGCATCGATTCCGCGCCGCTCGCGGTGATCGATCGCGAGCGGTGCGAGGTGCTGGCGGCGCTGGCTGATCCGGGGGCGATCGACCTGCTCCTCGGCCGGCTGCCGGGAGCGGCCAGCCAGGAAGACCAGATCCAGCTCATCAACGCCTTGGTCCGCCATCCCGGCCCATGGTCGGTGCCGCGGCGCGACGCCGTGCTGAACTGGTTCATCGCGGCACGGCGGTTCACCGGCGGCCACCTCCTCCCCAAGGTGCTCGGCCAGCTCGAGGAAGACTTCGTCGCGGGCTTCAGCGGCCCCGAGCGCGAGGCGCTCGCCGTGCCACTTGCCGCGCTCGGCGCGCCGCGCGGCGAGGCGGCCGGGGTGGCGGATCCAGCCGGGGCACGGCCGTTTGTGCAGCGCTGGACGCTCGACGAGGTGGTCGCCGCCCTGCCCCGCGTGTCGGGGCGCGACCCGGCCTCCGGTCGCCGGGCGCTCGCCGCCGCGCAGTGCCTCAAGTGCCACCGGTTCGACGGCACCGGAGCCGCCGTCGGTCCTGACCTCTCTACCGTCGATGGCCGGTTCGACCTCCGCGCACTGGCGGAGTCGATCGTCGAACCAGGACGGGTCGTCGATCCGAAGTACCAGGTGACCACCTGGGTCCTGGCCGACGGCCGGGTGGTGACGGGCCGGGCCGCGCAGGTGGGGGCTGCGGAGATCACCGTGGAGACCGACCCGCTCGCCGGTCGCAGCGAGAAGATCCGCCGCGCGGAGATCGAATCGGCCCATCCGGCGACCACGTCGCCGATGCCCTCGGGGCTTCTCGACACGCTCTCGCTCGACGAGATCCTCGACCTTCTGGCGACCCTCGCGCCCCGGTCCACGGCCGCAGCGCCTTCCGGCGGCGCGTCTCGGTAGACTCGATCCCGGCCGGGTACGGCTCGTCGAGGGGCTGCCACGCCAGATCCACGATGCCTTGAACCGGGGCCGGCCGATTCCGGGGAGGAGCTGACATGCCGATGGAATCGAGCGGGGTGGTGCGGCGGGTGCGCGGGGGGCTGCCGGTGCTCATGGTGCTGGCGCTGTCCTGCGCCACTGCTGCCCTGTCGTGCGCAGCCGGCAACCGGGTGATGGCTGCCGACATGCCGTCGTCGGTGGTCGGGTATCGCACCCCCGTCGACGTCGCCTGCCTGGTGGATGGGCGGCTGGTCACCGCCAATGCGGCGGCGGGCACGGTCTCGCTCGTCGATCCCGAGCGCGGGCCGCTCGACGAGATCGCCGTCGGCGCGCGGCCCACGGCGGTCGCGGCCTCGGCCACGGGGGAGGTCGTCGCCAGTGTCCGCGAGGCCGGCGACCTCGTCGTGCTCGGAATCGACGGAGACCGGCTCGTCGAGCGCGGCCGGGTGCATCTGGGCTTCGAGCCGTGGCACGCCGCCCTCTCCCCCGACGGGGCGCGGGCCTACGTGCCGCTCTCGGCGTGCGGACGGCTCGCCGTGGTCGATGTCGCCGCGCGACGCGTGGTGGAATCGATCGAGGTGGGAAAGCTGCCGCGATTCGTGGCCGTCGCCCCCGATGGCGGCACCATCGCCGTGGCCTGTTCCGAGGGCGCGGCGATCGTGCTTGTCGATGCGGACAGCCTCACGGTCCGCGACCGGGCACCGTTCAAGGGGCTCAACCTCGGCGAACTGGCGTTCGCCCCGGATGGAGCCACCATCTACTTCGCCTGGACCTACGACGGGGGCAGCCACCCTTCACCGGGCAACATCCGGCGCGGTTGGGTGACCGGCAGCCGGCTGGGGCGGCTGCGGTTGCCCCGGGGGGAGGACGACGAGGGGGGGCTCGAAGGCCTCACGCTCGATGTCCCAGGCCGTGCGGTGGGGGATGTCCTCGGCGTCGAGGTACTCGCTGACGGCGGCACGGTGCTGATGACGGCCGGAGGATCGCACGAACTGCTGCGGCTGGCGACCGGCGATCTTCCCTGGACGCAGATCAGCGGCCTGGAGGTGATGGATCCGCGCCTCGCCGCCGACGGCGCCCGTTTCGCCCGTCTGGAACTCGGCGGCCGGCCCTTGGGCATGGCACGCGACCCGCACGCGAACCGGGTGTGGATCGCCAATGGCCTGTCCGACACGGTGCAGGCGGTCGCCGGCAGCGGGGCCGGCGTGGAGTTGGCCGTGGTGGCGACGGTGTCGGTCGCGGCGCTGGCCGGCCCAGCCGATCCCGCGGCCGAACTGGCCCGGCGCGGCGAGGCGATCTTCCACGACGCACGCCGCAGCCTCGATCAGTGGTATTCCTGCCACACCTGCCATTACGAGGGGGGCGGCAGCACCATCACCTTCGACACCCGCAACGACGGATCGATCGGCACGTACAAGACCGTGCTCCCGCTGTGGGGTGTGGCCGAAACAGGTCCCTGGACGTGGCACGGATGGCAGACCGACCTGACGCAGTCGCTCGAGAAGTCGCTCGTCGAGTCGATGCAGGGTCCGCAGCCGAGCGCTGATGACGTCACCGCGCTGGCCGCCTACCTCGGCACGCTCCGACCGCCACCGAGCCCCTTTCGGCGCGCCGATGGCGGCCTCGACACCGCCGCCGAGCGCGGCCGTGCACTGTTCGCGAGCGCGCGTGCCGGCTGCACCACGTGCCATGGTGGCGAGCATCTGACCAGCGGCGAGACCTACGACGTCGGCCTCGGCCGCTCCGGTGACCGCTACCCGACGTTCAGTCCACCCTCGCTGCTCGGCGTGTTCCGCAAGACACGCCTCCTCCATCACGGCAAGGCGCGGTCGCTGGCCGACGTCCTCACCCGCTTCCACGGGCCGGAGAAGGTCAGCGGCACTCCGCCGCTCGACCCCGACGAGGTGGCCGACCTCGTCGCCTACCTCGAGTCGCTCTGACCACTGGTGAGGGGAGGGGAAACGGATCCCGCCCCGATTGCCCAGCCTGCCCGCCATGCGCGAGCACGGCGATCTGCACGAGGATCTGCACGGCGTCGGCTGGTTGGCTGGTCTGGGAAAACCCCTGCGATCGTGTCCGATTCTTCTGCTTGGGTCGGGAATGACGATGACTGGGCGTGGATCGGTTTCCCCCTGCCATGGTCGCCGCCGTGTCACCGCAGCCGACACCGCGATCCCGAGCCGTCAAGAGGCTTCCGGCATCGCGCCGCGCGGTGTGGTGCCGCATGGTCGCCGTCGCGATGGTGGTGACCGCGACCTGCTGCGGAATCCGGGTGCGTGCCGATGACGGGGGGATCACGGAGGTGCCACGGATCCCCGAACTCTGGCCCGTCCACGAGCGACTCGCGCAGCGTGTGACGTCGTCCGGGCTGCCTGCACCCGTCCTCGATCCCGAGCAGCCCGGAAACATCGACCAGCGGTTGCCGGCGACGTCGACGAGGAGCGTGGCCAGTCAGTCCGGCACGGTGCTCGATCCCAACCAGGTGGGCAATCTCGACCTCCGACTCCAGGAGGCCCAGCGCCGGCTCGTGGAGCTCGAGGGCAAGGCCGAGCCCCTTCCCCTCGTGAAACTCAGCGGCTTCCTCCAACTCGACGATGGGCTCTTCAGCCAGCCCTTCGCGAGCCAAAAGAGGATCGGCGATGTCTACGACGGGGTGAGTTTCCGTCGCGCCCGCCTCGCCGCCGTTGGCAAGCTCACCGACTTCACCAACTTCTCGATCGAGATGGATTTCGCCACGGCCGGCCGCCCGAGCTTCATGGACGTGTGGGGGGAGCAGGAGCAGATCCCCTTTTTCGGCACCATCCGTATTGGCCAGTTCCGTCAGCCGGGGACGATGGACGGGTGGACGAGCATCCGACACCTGGAGTTCCTCGAGCGGAATGCCGTCTTCCAGGCCTTCGACCCCTTCCGCCGCCCGGGAATCATGGCCTACGCGATGAGCGAGGACGAGCGGACAAGTTGGGCCTACAGCGTGTATGCGACAGGTCTGACGTTCTGGAACGGCACCGAAACGCTCTACAGTTCGATCGGCGACAACCGCAACGGAGCGCAGATCGGCGACAACGGCGGTGTCGCCTTCGCCTCGCGCGTCACCCACCTGCTCCATTACGACGAGCTCGCCGAAGGGCGCTACCTGCTCCACGTCGGTGGCGGCTTCCACTACGCCGCCACCGGCGGCATCGGTTCGACCGGGGCGTTCGCCAAGACGTTCCGCTCGGCCTTCTTTCCAGAGTTCTTCGTCGGTGACCAGACCGGGATCGGTCTCACTGGTGCCGGCACGCCCGTGGTGATGGACACCGGGCGGATCCTCGCCAACGGCTTCAGCCTCACCCATCTCGAGCTCGCCGGAAATGCGGGGCGGTTCCACTTCCAGAGCGAGGTCATGCTCGAAGGTGTCGATCAGTTCGGCGGCCCGACGATCTACCAGCCGGGAGCCTATGCCCAGTGCGGTTGGATGCTCACCGGCGAGAGCATCGGCTACCTCAAACAGGCCGGGGTGCTCGATTACAACGTCGTCCCCTACACCCCGTTTTTCGGCACCGGCCGCACGGGAAGAATCGGCGGGTGGGGGGCGTGGGAGGTGGCGTTCCGCTGGTCATACGTTGATCTCTCCGGAACGAATCTCAATCCAGCCAACCAGATCTCCAACGTCGAGGCGCCGCCCCCGTCGCCGAACGCCGGCGTCTACAACGCCTCGACGGTGGGATTGAACTGGTGGTGGAACCGGTTCACGCGGGTGCAGTTCAACTGGATCCGTCCGATGCCGAACTACATCGGCTACGGTCCCGCGCCGTTCGACATCTTCGCCACCCGTTTCCAGGTGGAGTTCTGATCGTGAGGCCGTCCATGGCTCCCTTCCCGGCCCGTCTGGCATGGCGGCTACTCCCCTGCCTGCCGCTTCTCCTCGCGGCGGTGCCCGCGGTGATGCCCCCGGTGCCCGACGCGGAGGCGGTCGCCACCCCCGTGCCCCGTCCCGCCAGGGGCGCCCATCCGCTCCGGACCGACGCGGGCGCGGCGAAGGATGGCAAGAACGGGAAGGACGCCAAGGACGCACGCGACGGCCGCTGCGACGTCTGTGGCAGCGACCGATTCGTCTGCCCGGTCTGTGTACCGCGGAAGACCGAGAAGAAGGTGAAGAAGGTCTGCTGGGGAGTGAAGTGCGACGTCGTCTGCGTGCCGGGACCGAGTACCTGGTGTGGGTGGAAATGCGAGCGCGACGACTGCGGCTGCTGGTCGTATCCGGTCTGGCGCCCGACCTGTGCCGAGCTGATCGAGCGGCGTCTGCCGGAGAAGCGCGAAGTGACGCGCGTCATCCCCACCTGGGAATGGAGGGTGGAGGAGCGTTGTAGCGCGTGTGCCTGCGGCCTGCGGCGCGACCCCTCCTGTGCGGCCGGCAACTGACACCGGCACAGCCCGCCAGCGGGGAGATCACTCGTCGTTGCCGCCCGCCGTCGCGGGTGCCTGGGCGTCGATCCGGAGCAGTTCCGCCGGTCGGGCGTCGGCGTAGCGGGCGAGGGCCGCGGAGAGCTTCGCGTGTGCTGCCCGCTGATCAGGGGACAGCGCGGCGACCGGCAGCGGGTTCTTCTCCTCCGGATCGGTCCGGAGGTCGAAGAATCCACCGGCGGTGTCGAGCTTGTGGTGGTGGTCGAAGGCATATTCCCGTGCGTCGCGTGGCCGGGAGAGCCGAGGCCGGTACCAGGCATGGATCCACTCCCGCGTCTCCCCGGGCTGCCCCCGGAGCTGTGGAAGGAAGCTCAGTCCATCACCCCCTGCCGGGATCGGCACGCCGGCCGCGGCGCAGATGGTCGGCAGGATGTCGACGGCGGCGACGAGATCGTCGCAGACAGCCGGCCTGCGGATCGCCGCCGGCCAGCTCACGATCAGGGGAACGTGCGTGCCGCGGTGGGTCGTGGTGCCCTTGCCGCCGCGGAACGGCACGCCGTCGAGGCTGCCGGTGATCGATGGGCTCGTGCCGTTGTCACCGAGAAAGACGACAAGGGTGTCGTCGCGCAGCCGGTGTGCCTCGAGCCACTCCATGAGCCGGCCGACCAGCCGATCGAGATGGGCGACCATGCCGGGGAAGTGGCGTGGATCGGCACCGACCTTTTCGCCGCGTGCGGTCGGATCCCAGTCGGGGTCGTGCGGCGTGGGTTGGAACGGGTTGTGGGTGAGCATCAACGGGTAGTAGAGGAGGAACGGCCTCCCGTGGGGCTGGGCGGTGAACTCGAGGGCGAACTCGCTCACCAGGTCGGGGCCGTACTCGCCGGCGGTGAAGTCGCGGGGGAGGCCGTCGATGTCGAGGCCAGGATTGGCATACCGCGGCGCCCGCCGCGTGTGATTCCAGAGCAGGGCCGAGCCGAAACCGAAATGGCGCGGTGAGTCGGGAGCCTTGCCGAGCTGCCATTTGCCGGCGACGGCGGTGGCGTAGCCGGCGTCGCGGAGGAGGTGGGCGAACGTGGTCTCGGTGGTCGGCAGCATCCCGAAGTCGACGTAGGTGCGCTTGTTCGACTTGCCGGTGAGCAATTCGGCCCGTGTCGGCGTGCAGAGCGGCTGCACGTGGCAGTGGGTGAAGCGCACCCCGTTGGCGGCGAGTGCGTCGAGATGCGGTGTGGCGTAGGCGCCGCCGTTGGCCCCAACGCACTCGTAGCCGAAGTCGTCGGCGAGGATGACGACGATGTTGGGCCGCCGCGGTTCGGCGGACCAGGCGCGGACCGGCGCGATCACGAGCAGGACGGCGACGAGGAGGCTGCGCATGGGTGATTCCGGGGTTGGCCGGGAGGCATCCTGTCGCCACGATCAGACCCCATCATCCCCCGCCCGTGCAACCATCTGCCCCGTGGGGTCAACGCCGCCAGAGCAGCTGCACGGTCAGGCCGGCCCCCGGGGCGACCGCGACCACGTCGGTGCGGCCCGCGAAGAAACTCGTCCCCTGGAAGAGCGACCGGTCGAAGAGGTAGTCGGCGGTCATCTCCAGAGCGAAGCCGCGGGCGAGGACGCGTTCCAGACCGACCGCGACGCGCTGGTTGAAGACGTAGAGCCGCTCCTCGTCGATCGTCCGGTCGGCGAGGAAGAACGTCTCGGTGTCGGTGCGATAGAGGGCGACGGCCGAGAAGCCCCCCCCGAGCTGCCGGCGGAGGACGGCGGTGACGTTGACCAGCGGCGTGAAGCCGAGCGACAGGCTCCAGTCGTCGTCGGGGGTCCATTCGAGGCCGGCCGGCACACCGAGCTTCGCCTCGACGGACGGCGTCGGTCGCCAGACGTAGGCGAGGCCGGGCACCGGGAAGGGAAGCTGGGACGTCGGCGAATAGAAGAGGCTCGCGTTCCAGTCGTCGCGGCCGTTGGCAGCCGGTCGATTGGCGAACACGATCGCCATCAGTGTCATGTCGCGCAGCGCCGCGAACGGGCGGTCACTCGCCGACCCGATGAGCAGCGTTCCCCCGACGGTCGCGCCGCTGGCGAGGGGCCGGATATGGGTGACCCCGGTCTCCGCAAGCCACAGCGTGTCGGGCACGGGGAGGCCCGAGTCGGGGAGGACGGCGTCGGTGGCGAGTTCCAGCCGGCCGAATTTCCCGATGCCGAGCCACATCGGGGCCCCTTCCTCCGGGCGCGCCAGCGGCATGCCGACGCGGGCGAACTGCGCGTTGATCGCGAGGTCGGCGGACTGCCCACTCACGGCGGCAGCGGGCGCCCAAAAGCTGCCGAGGCTCACCGGAGCACCCCGCGACGGAGCCGATCGTCGGCGCCCGGGCCCGGGAGGACCGGGAAGCGGCAGTCCGTCGTTGCCCTCGGTCCCTCCCGGATCGAGCGACTCGAGTGGTTCGATCACCGACGCCGGGAGGAATGAGTCGTCGACCGGCGGCAGGGGAACAGGTCGCGCGCCGTCGCCGCCGTGCCAGGGCGCTGGGGGCGTGGGGTCCGCGTCAGTCCCCTGCCCCGCTCCTCGCGCGGCACCGATCAGGGCCAGCACCACCGTGGCAATCACCACCACGGCGGTGCCTCGGCACGATGCCGCAGCCGGCGTTCGGGAGTGAATGACCCACGGCATGGTGCGACTGACCGACGGCGGCGGAACGACTGTGATCCCGGGCCGAGGGCTGCTCACGCGCCTCCGGCGCGGGATCGTAGCGGGAGCGGCCGCCGGGGACAGGGGCGGGTTGGCCAGGCGGTCGGGCCATGACGTCGCCCTCCCTCCCCTGTCGCCGCAGCTTGCCGTTCAGGGGGCCGCCGGCCCGGATCAAGGGCGACGACGCTGCCAGATCGTGGTCGCCGCGCATCACGGGGTCGCGACGGAGCGCACGGTCCGCGGGCGCGCGGGGCATGGGAAGCGCCGTTGAATATCAGGGGTGGGCCGGTCACGTCAGTTGTACCAGGGCTTTTCGGGCACGTGGCGGACACGCAGCGCCGTCACCAGTCGCTCGTCGGCGACGTGCCGGCTGGCTTTCGTCCACAGGGTGTCGCCGTCGCCGAAGACGAATTGGCTCGTGGCCGTGGCGACAACCCAGGCACCCTCCTCGAGTTCCTCCTCCAGTTGGCCGCCACCCCATCCGGCGTATCCGGCGAACACACGCACCGGTTCGCTGCCGTCGGCTACGAGCGCGGCCAATGGACCCTTGCCCATCGCGAAAAACACCCCCGGCACGATCTCGCGCTCGGCCAGGGTCGGATTGGCATGCAGCACCATCAGCGGCCCCACGAGCGGGCCGCCGGTCATGACCGGCAGATCGACCGGGCACGGGCCATGGGCGTCGTCGTCCCAGATCGCCTCCAGGTGCCGTGGGCCGGGGCGGTTGAGGACGAGCCCCAGGGCGCCGTTCGTTCCGTGCTCGAGAACGAGGATCACGGTCCGGGTGAAGTTGGGATCGGAGAGCGCCGCAGAGGCGACCAGGAGTGTTCCGGAGAGCGAATCCATGGAAGATCCGACAACACGGCCGTTGCGCGGCCCGGCGGGCCGCCCAGCCCGCGGTGTCCGTCGGGGGAGGAGGAGTCTGCCGCCTCCGGCCGTGACGGCACCGTGAACGACGGATCATTCTAGCCACCGCACCGCGACGCGCCCGGTTTCCCCCGGCCGGCCGTGCGGAGTACGATCCGCTTCCATGGAAGGCAGCACCCGCGACACCTGGGGTTCCCGGATCGGCGTCATCCTCGCCGTCGCGGGGAGCGCCGTCGGGCTCGGCAACTTCATCCGCTTCCCCGGCCAGGTGGCCCAGTTCGGTGGCGGCGCGTTCATGATCGCGTACGCCATCTCGTTTTTGATCATCGGCCTGCCGATCGGCTGGGCCGAGTGGGCGATGGGGCGCTACGCGGGGCAGCGGGGCTACAACTCGGCCGCCGGCGCCTTCCACTGCCTCGTCCCCTGGCGGGCGAGCAAGTACTTCGGTGTCCTCGGGGCGATGATCCCGCTGGTGATCTTCATGTATTACGTGGTCATCGAGGCGTGGACACTCGGTTACACCGTGCGTTTTCTCCGGGCGATCGTCGATCCGTCGCTGCGCTTCGCCGACGTGTCCGACTCGCAGGAATACTTCACCTCGTTCGTCGGCGCCGCGGCCGACGGCGCCGCGCTGCGGCCGAGCCTCGACACCGTGCTGCCCTGGCTGGTGGTCGTGTTCCTCCTCAACCTCGTCCTCATCTACCGCGGGATCTCCAAGGGGATCGAATTGGCCTGCCGCGTGGGCATGCCGGTGCTGATCGTCCTCTGCGTGTTCGTGCTCGCCCGGGTGCTCACCCTCGGCACACCCGATCCGGCCCAGCCCGATCGCAACGTCTGGACGGGGCTCGGCTCCATGTGGAATCCGGGCAAGACCGTCGTGGTCGGGGCCGACGGTGCCGTGCTCGCGGAGGTGGTCGACGCCGATCGCACGCGGCAGCGGGAGCGGGCCACGGCACTCGCGGCGCAGACGCCGGGGGCGACCGTGGTCGAGCGGACCGTGCTCGCGCAACTCGCCGACCCGAACCTCTGGCTCGCGGCCGCGGGACAGATCTTCTTCTCGTTGTCGGTCGGCTTCGGCGTGATCCTCGTCTACGCCAGCTACATGGGCCCGCGCGACGATCTCGTGCTCTCGGGGCTCACCGCCAGTGCCACCAACGAGTTCTGCGAGGTCGCCCTCGGCGGGCTGATCACGTTCCCCGCGGCCGTCGCCTTCCTCGGGGTGGCCGGGGTGGCCGGCGCGGGGACATTCGGCCTGGGCTTCAACGTGCTGCCGCTGGTCTTCAGCTCGATGCCGGCCGGGAGCCTGTTCGGGGCGATCTTCTTCTTCGTGCTGTTCATCGCCGCGATCACCAGTTCGCTGTCGATGCTCCAGCCGGGGATTGCCCTGCTCGAGGAGTCACTGGGGATCAGCCGCAAGGGCTCGGTTGGCCTCCTCGGCACGCTGACCGCGCTGGGAACCGGCTTCGTCGCCTGGTTCAGCAAGGACCTCAAGGCCCTCGATACCCTCGATTTCTGGGTGGGGACGTTCCTGATTTTCGTGCTGGCGACCGTCCAGATCATCCTCTTCGGCTGGTTTTTCGGCATGGAGCGCGGTTGGAGGGAGCTGCACACCGGGGCGGCCCTGCAGCTGCCGGGCTGGTTCAAGCCGGTGTTCCGCTACGTCTGCCCGGCGTTCCTGATCACGATTTTCGGCCTCTGGGTCGCCCGGAACGTGTTCGGTTGGGATCCCGCCGGCGGCGCTTCGCGCGGCAGCCCGTACACCAAGGCGCTGTTCGTCGATGGCGACCCGGTGGCCTGGCTGAGCGTCGCCCTCGTGGCCGTGATGGCTGTCGGGCTGACTGCCACGATCGGCGGTTCGCGCCGCTACCGCGACGATTCCTCCACCTGAAGCGACCGGAAGCGACACCATGCAGCCCGCCGGCCTGGCCGTGATGATCGCGTCGGTGGGGACGGTGTCGATCCTCTTCGTGTGGTGCGTCGCGAAGGTCCTCACCCAGCCGTCGGCAACGGCGGAGCACATGACGGGCCCCGATCTGCACACCCCCGACATGGACCGCGACTGACCCGAACGACGGCATCGCGGCGCTGCACTTCCATGTGGGCCGCCATTGCCGCGTCGAACTGCCCCTCTCCCCTGGCGCGTGCGTTTTCATGCGTGGTCTGCTCAAGAGTCTGGTCGTGCTCGGTGTTCTCGGCGGCATCGGCGCTGCGGCGTGGGGGCCGGTGTCGGCATGGTGGGTGGCGCGTCATCGGCCGCGATTCGATGCCCTTCTCGCCGAGCGCGGCGACGTGGTGGAGGTGATCAACTCGACCGGCACGGTCGAGCCGGTCCAATCGGTGCATGTCGGGGCCTTCGTCTCCGGGCAGATCGTCGGCATCCACGCCGATTTCAACGCCGAGGTGAACGAGGGGGACGCCCTGGCGACGATCGATCCGCGGACCTACCAGGCCAACGTCGCCCGTGACCGGGCGGCGCTGGCGGCACGGCGCGCCGAGCTCGATCGCTGCCGGGCCCGGCTCGAGCAGGCACGCCGCGAGGAGGAGCGGTCGCTGGCCCTCGCCGAACGCAGCGCGACGGCGATCTCCGAGAGCGTGCTCGACGAGAAGCGGTTCTCGCGCATCGCGCTCGAGGCCGAGATCGTCATGGCGCAGGCGGCGATCGATCAGGCCGACGCCAATCTCCAGACGTCGGAGACGAACCTCGGCTACACCCGGATCGTCGCCCCGGTGGGCGGGATCGTCATCGAGCGGAAGGTGGACCTCGGCCAGACGCTCGCCGCGCAGTTCCAGACGCCGGAACTGTTCGTCATCGCCCCGGACCTGCGGCGCGAGATGCGGATCTTCGCCTCCGTGGACGAGGCCGACATCGGCCGGATCCGCCGCGCCCAGGAGTCGGGAAAGCCGGTGCAGTTCTCGGTCGACGCCTATCCGGGGGAGGTGTTCACGGGAGCGATCGCCCAGATCCGCCTCGCCTCGACGACCGCGCAGAACGTCGTCACGTATCCCGTGGTGATCGCGACCGCCAATCCGGATCTCAAGCTCCTGCCGGGGATGACAGCCGAGATTTCCTTCGAGGTCGATCGCCGTGACGCGGTCGTCAAGGTGCCCAACGGCGCCCTGCGATTTTATCCCCTCCGCGACCATGTGCGTGCCGCCGACCGGGGGATACTCGACGGCCGTGCGCTCGAGGCCGACGATCAAGCGCGGGGTGAGGCCCCCTCGGCCGTGGCCAAGGCCGATGCGGAGGGGGAGCGACGGCGGCGCCATGTGTGGGTGGTCGAGCCCGACGGATTGCTCCGCGCGATCGCGGTGGTCACCGGGATCGGTGACCACCGATCCACCGAGGTCGTCTCCGGTGCGATCGAGCCGGGCACGCGGCTGGTCGTCGGCCTCGCCCCCGCCGACGACTGACCGCCTGGTGCCGCGATGATCACCCTCCAACTCGCCTTCCGCTCCCTGGTGAAGAACCGGCTCCGTGCCGGGCTCACCGTCCTCGGTGTCGTCATCGGGATCGCCGCCGTGACGACGCTCGTCTCGGTCGGCCAGAGTGCCGCGGAGATGATCCGTGGCCAGTTCGCGGCGATCGGCACCAATGTGATCGTGGTTATCCCCGGCACGGGCGAGCGCGGCGGGGTGCGGCTCGGACCGCTCCCCACGCTCTCGCAGGCGGACGTCGACGCGATCGCCGCCGAGTGCCCGGCGGTGCTGGCGACGACGCCGCTGGTCGCCGCACTCGGGCAGGCGATCCACGGCGGCACCAATTGGAGCCCGAAGGAGATGTTCGGAGTCGGCGTCGACTACCCCACCGTCCGCAGCTGGCAGGTGCAACGCGGCGGGTTCTTCAGCGAGCGTGATGTCGCCGGGGCGGAGAAGGTGTGTGTCCTCGGCCACACCGTCGCCGCCCGTCTCTTCCAGACCGCCGACCCGGTCGGCGCCGTGGTCCGCATCCGCAACATCCCCTTCCGTGTCATCGGCGTGATGGAGAGGAAAGGGGCCAACATCGTCGGCGACGACCAGGACGACATCCTCCTCATGCCCTATTCGACGGCCCGCAAGCGGCTGGTCGGCACCGGCTTCAAGGGGGTGCATGCGATCCTCGTGTCGGCGCGGTCGGTCGACTCGATGCACGTGGCGGAGCGCGAGATCCGCCATCTGCTCGCCGACCGGCACCGCATCGCCCCCGGACAGATGGCCGACTTCCAGGTTCAGAACACGACCGAGATCGCCAAGGCCCTTGGCGTGGTCACCGGCGTGATGACGGCGATGCTCGCCTCGATCGCCGGGATCTCGCTCCTCGTCGGCGGCGTGGGGATCATGAACATCATGCTCGTGAGCGTCACCGAGCGGACGCGGGAGATCGGCCTGCGGATGGCGCTCGGGGCCACCGGTGGCGACATCCTCCGCCAGTTCCTCGTCGAGGCGGTGCTCCTGGCGGCGATCGGCGGCGCGGTCGGGTTCGCGCTCGGTGTGGCCGGGGCGGCCGGCCTCACGCTCCTCATCAACGCCTACTCTTCCGGGGCCGACTGGCCGATCGTGGTGTCGGTACCCGCCGGGATCGCCGCCATCGGCTTCGCCGCCGCGGTGGGGGTGTTCTTCGGCTGGTATCCCGCCCGCCGCGCCGCACGGCTCGACCCGATCGAGGCGCTGCGCTATGAGTGACCGGCCGGCGTGTCGGAGACGATCAGGCCGTCGCGCAGGGTGATGATCCGGTCGGCAGCGGCCGCGACGCCGTGATCATGGGTGACGATGATCACGGTCAGCCCCTGGTCGCGGTTGAGGCGGCGGAAGAGGTCGATCACGTCCTGCCCCGTACGGCTGTCGAGGTTGCCGGTGGGCTCGTCGCCCATGAGGATTGACGGGCCGTTGACGAGCGCCCGGGCGATCGCGACACGCTGCTGCTGTCCACCGGAGAGCTGTGCCGGGTGGTGGTCGAGCCGGTCGCCGAGGCCGACGCTCTCGAGGGCGGCGCGGGCGCGGCTGCGGCGTTCACGGGCCGGCACCCCCCGGGCGTAGATCATCGGCAACTCGACGTTCTCCAGCGCCGTCGTCCGGGCGAGAAGGTTGAAGTTCTGGAAGACGAAGCCGAGGTGGCGGTTGCGGACAGCCGCGCGCTCGTCCTTGGAGAGTGTCGTCACCTCGCGATCGTCGAGGCGATAGCTTCCCGAGGTGGGGCGGTCGAGGCAGCCGAGCGTGTTCATGAGGGTCGATTTGCCCGAACCTGACGGGCCGACGAGGGCCACGTATTCCCCCCGCCGGATGGCGAGCGACACCCCCCGCAGCGCCTCGACGCGCACGCTGCCGACATCGTAGACCTTGGCCACGTCGGTGACGCGGATCAGCGGCGGCTCGCTGGGACCGGCAACTGCCATCGGTGCTCGGACCGGAGCTGTGGGTGGGGCGGACGAGGGGATGCCGGGCCGCAGCAGTCAGCCCGCACGAGGGTGACGGGCAGTGGCGTTCACGGCGCGAGGCGCTCGAGGATCCAGCCGTCGGCGCCGAGCCGGTAGCGGATGCGGTCGTGGAGCCGGCTGGGGCGTCCCTGCCAGAACTCGATCCGCTCGGGCGCGAGGCGGAAACCGCCCCAGCTCGGAGGCCGGGGAATCGCCGCGTCGTCGGCGTGTTCCGCACGGAACCGGGCGAAGAGTTCCTCGAGTGCCGCCCGGTTCGCGATCACCTCGCTCTGGGGTGAACTCCACGCGCCGATCCGCGACGTGCTCGGCCGGCTGGCGAAGTAGGCGTCGCTCTCGGCGGCGGTCGTGCGCTCCACCCGTCCTTCGATCCGCACCTGCCGCTCGAGGGTCGCCCAGTGGAAGGTCAGGGCGGCATGGGGGTTGGCCGTCAGTTCCCTTCCCTTGCGGCTTTCGTAGTTGGTGAAGAAGCAGAAACCCCGGGCGTCGAAGCCACGGAGGAGCACCACGCGGGCGGACGGCCGGCCATCGGGAGTGGCGGTAGAGAGCGTCATCGCCTCTGGTTCCGTCACACCGGCGGCCACGGCGGCGTCGTACCAGGCCGCGAACTGCCGGACCGGATCGGGGGCGACGGTGGTCTCGTCGAGCGCTCCCTGCTCGTATTCCTTGCGGGCGTGCGTGGTCCGTGCTTCCATGGCCGCCGTCCCCAAAGCGCCGAGGCGATCCAGTCCAGAGACAGTGCAATCCAGAGACAGTGCAATCCAGAGACAATGAAAACGGCCGTTTCCCCCGCGTGTCGCGGAGGAAACGGCCGTCGGAACTACCCCCACGGGGAGTCGAAAAAATAGGTTTTTCATCGAGAAATCACGAAGTGGAGGGTGAAGGCGACGTCAAATCCGACGTAGGTGACGTCGGGAGGCTCGAAAACGCCCCCCCTACCCTGCCCCTTGCCGTCCTGGAACTCGCCCAGCAACTGGCCACGCTGCCGCCGGAGAAGCTCGCTGCGATCCGCGCATTGCTTGGTCATCCACTCGACCACCGCTGAAACGGGCGACCTACCTGTCCGGCGGCGCTGAAATCACCGCCACCGTCACCCCTCCAACCTCCTGAGCGCCTGGATCGCCTCGAGGGCCCGCTCCGTCCCACCCATCATAGCGACCGCCTTCTTCGCCGCGAGCAGGTCGTCGATCGAAACGGCCCCGGCGGCTGCCCTGGCCCCGCTCTTCCCGACGACAGCCTTCGGCGCCCCGGCCACAGCACCGGCAGCACCCTTCTTCTTGCGCTTCCTGAGCGGCCGGAAGCCCATCCCCTTGAGGACGAGGCTGACGAGCGTGGGGGTGACTGTGATCCCGTTCGCCTTCAACTCCGCCACGATCACGCTCGGCCGCGGCTTGATGCCCTTGGCCTTCATGGCGCTTGCGACCTTGCGAATCTCGGCGGAGCGGTTCACATCCCCGGACGCACCCTTTTTGGTGGCTGGCTTCTTCGAGGGCTTGGCGGCCTTCGT
This sequence comes from Planctomycetaceae bacterium, assembly GCA_005791575.1. Taxonomy (GTDB): domain Bacteria; phylum Planctomycetota; class Planctomycetia; order Pirellulales; family UBA1268; genus F1-20-MAGs016. Next base: position 107 of record SXWA01000188.1, on the reverse strand, counting down.
GGCGACCGGCTTCTTGGCGGGCTTGGCCTTCGGCTTGGTCGCCTTGGCCTTCGGGGCGGCGGTGGACTCGTCGTTGGGCGTGGCGGGGGCGTCGGCAGACATCAGGG
>SXWA01000187.1 GCA_005791575.1 Planctomycetaceae bacterium | reverse complement strand
GACGGCGGGGTTCCACCAGGGATCGAGGATGTAGATGTAGTCGGCGGCGGTGAGGTTGAGTCCCTGGCCGCCTGCCTTGAGGCTGACGAGGAACAGGCGGCAGTCGGGATCCTCCTGGAAGCGCATCACCCGCGCCTGCCGGTCGGTCGTCTTGCCGTCGAGGTATTCGTAGGTCTGGCCACGGGCATCGAGGTGGCGGCGGAGGATCGCCAGGAAGCTGGTGAACTGGCTGAACACGAGCACCTTGTGCCCCTCGTCGATCACCTCGCCGAGCTGCTCGAGGAGCGTCTCGAGCTTGGCACCCGGTTCATCGACCCGTGAGGGATCGACCAGTCCCGGATGGCAGGCGGTCTGCCGCAGCCGCAGCAGGGCCTCGAGCACGGCGAACCGCGCGCGGCCGATGCCCATCCGACCGATCCGGCCGGAGAGTTCGAGCCGGTAGTGTTCGCGGAGTTCGTCGTAGGCCTTGCGCTGCGACTCGCCGAGCTCGCAGAAGATCGTCTGCTCGGTCTTCTCGGGGAGGTCGGAGAGCACCTGGGCCTTGGTCCGCCGGAGGAGGAAGGGCTTCACGGCCCGGGCCACGACCTCCGCGGCACCGGTGCCCTGACCGCCGGAGAGGAAGCGCTTCAGCCGGGAGGCACTCCCCAACTGGCCGGGGTTGAGGAACTCGAAGATGCTCCACAACTCCCCGATGTGGTTCTCCACCGGGGTGCCGGTGAGGGCGAGCCGGTGGCGGGCGCGCAGCAGCCGACACGCCTTGGCTGCCTGGCTGCCGGCATTCTTGATCGACTGCGCCTCGTCGAGGACGACGTAATCGAACTCGACCTCGCGGTGCCTGACGATGTCGCGGCGGAGCGTGCCGTAGGTGGTGAGGACGATGTCGTGGTCGGTGACCGCCGTCGGGGATTCGCCGCGCGTGTTGCCGGTGTGGTTCAGCACGCGCAGCGCCGGGGCGAACCGCGACGCCTCGTCGATCCAGTTGAAGACCAGGCTCTTCGGCACCACCACCAGCGACGGGCGGTGATCGATCCCGGCATCGGCGCGGGCCTGACGCCTGCGCACGAGCATCGCCAGTACCTGGATCGTCTTGCCGAGACCCATGTCGTCGGCGAGGCAGCCACCGAGCCCCATCCGTTCGAGGAAACTCAGCCAGCCGAGCCCCTCCCGCTGGTAGTGGCGGAGTGTGCCCTGGAAGCCGCTCGGCTCCTGCTCCGCCTCGGGCCGGTCGCCCGCCGCCAATTCGGCGCGGAGGTGGGAGAAGGCCTCATCGACCTGCGAGTGCGGCTGTCCGGCGAGGAGCGCGTCGAGGAGGGCGACCTGGAGCCGGCTGTAGCGCAGCCGGCCATCCTGCTTCGCCGCGAGCACGAGCATCGGCTCGAACTGCTCGGCCATGCCCTCCGGCAGGATGCCCAGCGACCCGTCGGGCAGCTCCACCGACCGCGAGCCGCTGGCGAGCGCCTCGAGGAGGGCCGGCAGCTCCGCCGTCACGCCGCCGAAGTCGATCGTGCCGGAGAGTTCGAACCAGTCGATGCCGCTGGTCACGTTCCAGGCGACGCTGCCCGCCGGCCGGTAGCGGCGTCCCGAGACCTCGACATTCCAGCCGGCCGCAGCCAGCAGCGGAACCGAGGCATCGAGGCGTGCCCGGGCGATCTCGACATGATGCCCGGGGGCGACCCCGGCGGCGTCGGCCCGGGCGGCCGCGGCACCGAACCGGGGGAGGAGTGCGAGTGCGGCCCGCTCCGCCGCCCGGTCACGGCGCACCAAGATCCGCTGCTCCGGATCGGCGGCCCCGCCGGCGGGGTCGTCGGCGGCGACGGAGATTCCGCCGTAGTCGAACCACACCCTCCCGGCGAGGTTGACCCGCGGCGCGGACCGGCGCCGGCGCGGCTGATCGTCGCCATCGTCGTCATCGACGACCGCGCGGGAATCATCGAGCACGAGGCGTGGTCGCGGCGGACCGGATTCGATCCGCCACTCGCACCAGCCTGGCAGTTCGAGCCGCGGCATGTCGGCCAGGCCGGCGAGGCGCTGGATCAACTGGTCGGTGTGGGCCCCGGCGCACTCGAGCGGCCCCCGGCGGTCGAACTGCTCGAGCCAGCCTGTCGCCTCCTCGACGACGAGGCGTGCGAGCCGATCGGCGAAGACCACGAGCCCGGCGCGGAGGATGGCACGGGGTTCCGTCAGGTCGCGGCGCTCGCTGCCCCGCACGAGCATGCCGCGGAGGGTCGCCTTGGTGGGGCGGGGGCCGGATGCCGGCCCGGCCTGCAGCTCGCGGAGCGACTCGCCACGGTATTCGGTCCGGTCATCGGGACCGAGCACGAGGGCGAACGACCAGGGGCGACCGCTGTCCCAGGTGAGCGGGATCACCGTGTCGGGATGACGGCGCGGGTCGGGCTGGATCACGAGCCGTCCCGCTTCGCACAGTGCCGCGAGGCGAACGGCGGCCGCCCGGGGGCTGACGGCGATCCGGCCGATGGTCCGGCGTTCGATCGGCTCGCCGCCGGTATCGCCGGCGGCCGACCCCACGATCGTCGCCCCGACCAGGGCGGCGAGGATCTCCTGCTCTGCCGGATCGAGTTCGTCGAACGGGACATCGGCCGGCGGCACGGGGCCGATGATCACGGGGCGTGGTCTGCCGGTCGCCTGGCCGGCGACGTCGAGCTGCATGCGGCTGGGCACGAGGATCGCCGCGCGGCTGTCGGCCGAGGCGGTGAGGTCGAGGACGAACACGAGCCCACCCGCCTGCCGCCGGCCATCGGCGATCGTGAACCCGCGGCCGCGGACCGCCGGTTCGACGAGGCGGCGCCGTTCCTCGAGATCGGTGAGCCAGGCCGGCTGCCGGCCGCCGCGCCGATCCCCGCTGCCGACCGGCTCCGACCAGGCGGCGACCGTCGTCCGGGGTGCCGGGGGCGCCTCGCCGGCAGGCGCGACCGTTTCGGGATCGTCGCCGGTCTCCTCCGCACCCCCGTCGTCATCCGCTTCGTCCGCTTCGACCGGGACGATCGTGAGCACCAGCGGGGTGTGGTCGGCGATCCGCGAGAGGAGGCCGCGGCGATCGACCTCGAGGAGCACGGCCGCGAGGACCGCACACGGTTCGCCGATCCGGCCACGGTCGCTCGTGCAGCGGGCTTCGAGCGTCATCCCGCCGCGCCGTCCGGCCGACAGCTCCAGTTCCACCTCGTGGACCAGGTCGGCTGACTGGGCGACGACGGCCTGCACGCGGCCGACGCGCGGGCAGGAGACGCGGATGCCGTCCAACTCCCGCGCTGCCGCGACATCGGACGGGTCGAAGAGGTGGAAGAGGCGTTGCTGCAGGCTCGACATGAAGTCTTTTTCCGGCGCGCGGGGAGCCGCCCGAGGCGGACCGGGGCCGGTGGCGCGCAACACGCTGTTGTACCCCACCGGTGGTGCCCGTGGCGAGGGGCGGGGCCCGTGTGGCGGGAACGGGTGCCCACGCGCCCCCGGTCAGACGCCGCGGGCCGTGGCGATCAACTCGAGGACGTTTTCCACCGGGGTCTCGGGGAGCACCCCGTGGCCGAGGTTGAGGATATGGCCCGGCCGGCCGGCGACGGCGTCAAGCAGGGCCCGGGTCCGCTGCCGCACGGTCGCCCGGTCGGCGAGGAGGATCGTGGGGTCGAGGTTTCCCTGGACGGCCCGGTCGGGGCCCACGAGCCTCCAGGCCTCGAGGAGATCGATCCGCCAGTCGATGCCGATCACCGTACCGCCCGCCTCCGCCAGCAGGGGAAGGAGCGCCGGATTGCCGGTCGCGAAATGGATGACCGGTGCCCGTCGGGCGGCGGCGTCGAGCGCCGTGCGGCTGTGGGGCAGCACGTAGCGGGCATAGTCGGCGGGGCCGAGGCAGCCCACCCAGCTGTCGAACAGCTGCACCACCTGCGCACCGGCATCGAGCTGGGCGACGAGGTAGCGGCTCACCGTGCGGGCGAGCCGACCCATCAGGTCGTGCCACGCCGACTCGTGCCGGAGCATGAACGACCGGGTGTGCTGCCAGGAACGGCTCGTGCCCCCCTCGATGCAGTAGCCGGCGAGGGTGAACGGCGCACCGGCGAAGCCGATCACCGGGATGCCGTCGGCGAGACCGGCCCGGGTGGCGGTGACGCAGTCCATCACGAAGCCGACCGGGTCGAGATCGTGCAACTCGCGGAACCGATCGACGTCGGCGGGTTCGCGGAGGGGGTTGTGGATCACCGGACCTTCACCGACGGCGAACTCGAGATCCATCCCCATCGGTTCGAGGATCGGCAGCAGGTCGCTGAAGATGATCGCCGCATCGACCCCGAGCCGCTCGACGGTGGCGAGCATCACGTCGGCGGCCAGCCGGGGTGTCTTGCAGAGCTCCATGAATCCCACCTGCGCGCGGACGCGGCGGTATTCCGGGAGGTAGCGCCCTGCCTGCCGCATCAGCCACACCGGGGTCCGCTCGACCGGTTCGCGGCGGCAGGCCCGCATGAACAGGCTGCGGTTGCGGCGGTCGGCGGCCGTGTCGGCCACGGGGGACGGCGGTGGGGGGGGACTGGTGGTCACCCCGGAAGTATAGACCCGATTCCGTGGCCCTCCGGCGGCACAGGGCCGCGGCGGCCGGCGGACTACACTATGAATGGACTGTCGATGGCGATTCCTGCAGGGACGGCATGAGCGAGTTCGTGGCCGGCATCTCCGTGGTCTGTTTCGCCGCCAGTTACCTCGTGGCCCTGGCCTGCGAGGCGTCGCGGCTCCTGTTCCGCTCCGGCATCCGCGGTGCGGCGATGGTGGCCTTCACCGTGGCCGGGATCGTGGCCCACACCCTGTTTCTCGGCTGGCGGGCCGCGCACGAGCCGGCCGTGCCGCTGTCGAGCCCGTTTGACTGGTATCTCCTCGCGGCATGGTTGCTGGCCGCTGGCTACCTCTGGGCGACGCTCGCCAATCCGCGCACCCCCGTCGGGCTGTTCGTCCTCCCCGTTGTCCTCGGATTGATCGGTGCCGCCGAGTTCTCCAGCCGGCAACCGTTTCCGCAGAGCCCGGCCACACAGGCCTGGGGCGCGGTGCACGGGGTCTTCAATCTCGCCGCCAGCGTGGCGGTGGCGGTGGGGGGCACGGCGGGGATCATGTGGCTGATCCAGGCCGGTCGGCTCACGCGCAAGCGGGCGGCAGCGCCGGGGCTGCGGCTGCCGAGCCTGGAGAAACTCGCCGACACAACCCGCTGGACGGCACCGCTGGCCGCCTCGACCGCGGCCGCAGGATTCGTGTCGGGCCTGGTACTCAACGCCGTCAACCAGCGCCACGGGCTGCTCGAGACGGTTCCCTGGAGCGACCCGGTGATCCTCCGGCTCGGCGGCCTCGTCGCCTGGTTGCTGGTCGCGGCGCTCGTCGCCCGTGCGATCCGTCACCGCCCCGGTGCAGCGCGGACAGCCTCCTGGCTGGCCGTCGTGAGTCTCATCTGCCTCGCGGTGAGCATCATCTGGGGGATCCTTGGCCCGACGAGGCACGGGGTCCCGCCGCCGGGACCGGGAACTGCGGTACTCGAGCGGGTGGTCCCGGAGAGCGACAGCGAGCAAGCCCGGGTCCCGCCGCCGGGACCGGGAACTGCGGTACTCGAGCGGGTGGTCCCGGAGAGCGACAGCGAGCAAGCCCGGGTCCCGCCGCCGGGACCGGGAACTGCGGTACTCGAGCGGGTGGTC
>SXWA01000186.1 GCA_005791575.1 Planctomycetaceae bacterium | reverse complement strand
TGTTCCTCACGATGCTCAGCGCCAATCTCGCGGTGGTGAACTTCCTCCCCATCCCCGTTCTCGACGGCGGGCATATGGTGTTTCTGCTGTACGAGTGGATCCGCGGCAAGCCGCCGAGTGAGGGTGTCGTGGTGGCGCTGAGCTACCTCGGTCTGGCGCTGATTCTCTCCCTGATGATCTTCGTGTTCGGCCTCGATCTGGGTCTGATTCCCAGGCGCTGACCACCCGGGCATGTCGGGCGGCCGCGCCCCTCCGCGCGTGCCGCCGTGACCGCTCCTGTCGTCAGTCGCCCGCCGTCAGCCGCTCCTCCAGGACGACCGGCATCCGGCCGGCCCGGTGCCCCCGCGTTTCCGCCGCCGGGAATCACGCTGGTGGTCTTCGACGTGGTCGGCACGCTCGTCGAGCCGGGTCCGCCGGTCGCGCGGATCTACCGCGACACGGCGGCGGCGCATGGTGTCGAGCGCGACGAGGAGGAGATCCGCCGGGCCTTCGCCGCCGCCTGGCGGCGCCAGGAGGCGATCGACGCCGGCGCCACGCCGGCGCATGCCACCAGCCGCGAACGGGAACGGCAACGGTGGGAGGCGATCGTGGCCGATGTCTTCCCCGGGGTGGAGGCAGCGCCGCGGATCTTCGCCGACCTGTGGGATCACTTCGGCCGGCCGGACGCCTGGCGCCCGCTGGCGGAGGGGGAGGCACTTGTCGCCGCCACCCTCGCCGCGGGAGTCGAGATCGCCCTGGCGAGCAACTTCGACGAACGCTTGCTGGCGATCGCCCCCGTGCTGCCGCCGCTGGCGGCGGCGCGGCATGTGTTCGCCTCCTCGGAGCTGGGCTGGCGAAAACCCGCCGTCGAGTTCTTCCGGGCGGTCGAACGGCGCATCGGCCGTCGGCCGGGGGAGCTCCTGCTCGTCGGAGACGATCCGCTGCTCGACCTGGCGGCCGCGCGCGCTGCAGGTTGGCAGGCCCTGGGGGTGGGGGGCTGACGGAACCGACCCAGGGAATGGGTGCAGCGGGACCATTCCCCGCGGTATCATCCCGGCGACGTTTCCGACCCGCCCGTCAACCGGAGAGTGCCATGTCCGCCCCCATCTCGCGCCGCGGCCTCCTTGCGGCCGTCGGCTGCACCGCCGTCGCCGCCTCCCTCCGTCCGGCTGTCGCCGCAGCGGACGACCTCCGGCTGGGCATCCAGATGTATTCGCTCCGCGGCTACAAGGTGGACGAGGCGCTCCAGCACGCCCGGGACCTCGGCTTCCGCTTCATCGAGTTCTACAGCGGGATGTTTCCGCTCGACTCGACCCCCGAGCAGATCGCCGCGCTGAAGAAAAAGGTCGCCGACCTCGGCCTCACGATCAGCGCCCACGGCGTCAACGGCTTCGGCGGCGATGCTGCCGCCAACCGCCGGGTGTTCGAGTTCGCCCGGGCCGCCGGCGTGCCGATCATCACCGCCGACCCCTCTCCGGAGTCGTTCGCCAGCCTCGACGAGCTGGTGAAGGAGTTCAACATCCGGATCGCGATCCACAACCACGGCCCCAAGCACCGCTACAACAAGGTCGTCGACGTGCTCCGCGCCATCGAGAAGCACGACGAGCGCATCGGTGCCTGCGCCGACCTCGGGCATTTCATCCGCTCCGGCGAAAAGCCGGTCGAGGTGATCCGGCTCCTCAAGGGGCGCCTCTACGGCATCCACCTCAAGGACTTCAAGGAGATGCAGGACAAGACCACCGGCGTGATCCTCGGCAAGGGTCATCTCGACGTGCCGGGGGTGTTTGCGGCACTCGAGCAGGTGGGCTTTCCGGCCGACGGGGCCCTGTCGCTGGAATACGAGGAGCACCCGGAGAATCCGCTCGCCGACATCCGCGAGTGCCTCGAGGTGGCGCGCGGTGCGCTGGCGGCGGCCTGACGACACGGGAGCGAACTCCGATGAAGCGATGCGTGACGGTGCTGGCTACGGTGGTCTGCGGCGCTGCGGTGTCCTGCGGCATGGTCTCTCCTCTGGCGCTGGGGCAGGCTCCCGCCGCGCCCGTCTCGTTCGAGGCGGCGGTGGCGACGCTGCGCCGGGTTGACCACGAGGGGCGTGGCCATGCCGAGGCCACTGCCGCCTGGCCGGTGGTGGCGGGAGCGGGGAGTGCGGCCCTGCCGCAGCTCCTCGCGGCGATGGACGGGGCCAATCCGCTCGCCGTGAACTGGCTGCGCGCGGCGGTCGATGCGGTGATCGACGACGGCACGCCGTTGCCGGCGGCGCCGCTCGAAGCCTTCCTCGCCGACACCACCCACGACCCGCGCCCCCGGCGGCTCGCCTACGACCTGCTCAAGGGGGCCGATGCCGCGCGTGCGGCCGTCCTCCTCGAGGGCATGCTCGACGATCCCAGCGTCGAGCTGCGCCGCGACGCCGTCGCCGCGCTCGTCGCCCGCTCCGAGGCGCTGGCGACCGGTGGCCAGGCTGCCGAAGCGACAATGGCGCTGCGCCGTGCCTTCACCGCCGCGCGTGATCCGGGCCAGATCCAGGCGATCGCCAAGTCGCTGGAGAAGGGGGGGGAGACGGTCGATCTGCCGCGGCACTTCGGCTTCCTGATGGAGTGGAAGGTCGTCGGCCCGTTCGACAACCCCGCGGGCAAGGGCTACGAGACCGTCTACCCGCCCGAGGATCGCGCCGATCCCACGGCCGCCCTCGAGGGCAAATTCGGCACGGTCGAGTGGCGGCCGGTGAGCACCACCGACCCCCTCGGGCTCGTCGACATCAACCGCGTCTACCCCCCCCCGGCCCCGGCCGACACCGCCACGCCGGCGGCCGCCGATGCCCCGAAGGAGGGCCTCAAGGAGGTGGTGGCCTACGCCCGCGCCGAGTTCGACGCGCCGCGTGCCGAGGATGTCGAGCTCCGGCTCGGCACGAAGAACGCCTGGAAGGTCTGGGTCAACGGCACCCTCGTCTTCGGCCGCGACGAATACCACCGCGGCATGGAGGTCGATCAGTACCGCCTCCCGGTCCATCTCCAGCAGGGTCGCAACACGATCCTCGTCAAGCTCTGCCAGGACGATCAGCGGAAGCCCTGGACGACGGAGTGGGAGTTTCAGCTGCGGGTCTGCGACCGGGTGGGGACGGCCGTCCTCGCTGCCGGCCGCTGACCGTTCCCCGGGGAGGGTGTGATGAAGGCGACCTGCGGTATCGGCGGCGTGCTTCTCGCTGCGGCCCTGTGCAGCGCGGCGACGGCGGCCGACTGGCTCACCTTCCGTGGAGCCGGCGGCACGAGCCTCGTTCCTCCCGGCACGCTGCCGACCGAACTCTCGGCCGAAGCGATCCGCTGGTCCAGCCCGCTTCCGGGCCGCGGCCTTTCCGGTCCGCTCGTGGTCGGGTCGCGGGTCTTCGTCAGCACCAGTGACGGGCCAGAGCAGGACCGGCTGCACCTCGTCTGCCTCGATGCCGCCACCGGGAAGATCCTCTGGGACCGGCAGGTGTGGGCGACCGGCCGCACGATGTGCCATTCGAAGACCAGCGTCGCCGCCCCGACGCCGTGCAGCGACGGCCGGCAGGTGTATGCAGTGTTCTCCTCGAACGACGTCATCTGCACCGACCTCGAGGGCAATCTCCGCTGGGTGCGCGGGATCACCTACGACTACCCCAACGTGAGCAACAGCCTCGGCATGGCCAGCTCGCCGCTGGTGACCGGCGACGTGCTGGTGGTGCCGGTGGAGAACGACAGCGAGAGCTACACGATCGGCCTCGATGTCGCCACGGGCGCCAACCGCTGGCGCCTCGACCGACCGAAGGGGGCCAATTGGACCTCGCCGGTGATGCTCGCCGACGGGCTGGTGGCGCTGCAGTCGAAGACCGGGATCGACGCCATCCGCACCGCCGACGGTTCGACCGCCTGGCGGACCAGCGACGGCGCCGACACCGTGGCCTCGAGCTGCCTCGCCGACGGCGTGCTCTACGTGCCGAGCAACGGCCTGATGGCGCTGGCCCTCGATACCGCCGATCCGGCCCGCGAGCCGAAGCAGCTGTGGCGGAACAACCAGCTCACGCCGGGCACCGCCAGCGGCCTGGCGGCCGGTGATGCGGTCTACTGCATCAACCGCGGCGACGTGCTCACCGCCGGCGAGCGGGCGACCGGGAAGCGGAAGTGGCAGGTCCGCCTCCAGGGGCCGTTCAGCACCACCCCGGTCACCGATGGCCGCCACCTCTGGGCGGTGAACGAGGCGGGTCTGGTGCAGGTGGTGGAGCTTGGGGAGACGGAGGGAAAGGTGGTCTCGACACTCGATCTGGGTGACGAGATCCTCTGCAGCCCGGCCGTGGCCCTCGGCAGCCTGTTCGTCCGCAGCAACGGCCGGATCTACCGCGTGGGCAAGTGAGCGCGGTCGGCGCTACCAGCCACGCAGCCGGCAGTGGAGCTGGGCGATCTTGCCCATGAAGTGATCCATCCGGAAGGTCTCCGCCGCCGCCACCATGTGCCGCTTGGCGGCAGCCGCGTCTGACTCCGCCTCGGCGAGCAGCCCGAGATAGAGGTGGGCGTAGCACGACTGGTTGCGGCGCGCCGAGTCGGGCCCCGTGGCCGCGGCGGCGAGCACCGCCTCCGCCGATCCCTCCCCACGGTAGAGGGCGAGCACTTCCTTCATCGGCACGCGCGCGTCGGCGCCGACCGGCAGCATCGCCTTGCGGGCGGCGGCGACGTTCTCCTCCCGGGCAACGCAGGCGAAGTGCCAGGTGACGTTCTCGACGTCGGCCGGATTGACCTCCTTGTGGCGCTCGAACTGCCGGCGACCGTCGCTGAACCGGTCGGCGTAGTAGAGGGCCAGGCCGCGCTGCCAGAGCTCCGGTTCGATCTCGGGCCGGAGCTTCACCAGGGCGTCGAACGCCGTGGCCGATTCCACGGGCTTGCCGGCGAAGAGGAGCCGCACGGCCTCGTCGAAGAGCTGGCGGGCGTCGTCGGCGCCACGGGCCACCGGCGCCCGTGCCGCCGCGGCGAGCGCGAGCAGGGTTCCGGGCACGAGGCGGCGCGGGAAGCGCCCGTGGCGGAGGGGCGGGGTCATGGCGTGTCTCCGGGGCTCTGGTTGGCGTGCG
>SXWA01000185.1 GCA_005791575.1 Planctomycetaceae bacterium | reverse complement strand
GGTGGCGACGCTGATCTTCCGCCCGGTCAGGCCGCAGTCACCGTGGGGGCCCCCCACCACGAACCGCCCGGTGGGATTGATGTGGTAGGTGATCTTGCTGGTGTCGAGGTTGCCCGGCAGCTCCGGCTTGACGATCTGATTCACGACGTAGTCCTGGATCTCCTTGTTGGTGACGTGCGGCGCGTGCTGCGTCGAGACGACGACGGTGTCCACCCGCACCGGCTTGTGGCCGTCGTACTCGATCGTCACCTGGCTCTTCGAGTCGGGGCGCAGCCAATCGACCGTGTGCTTCTTCCGCGCCTCGGTGAGCCGGTTGAGGATCCGGTGGGAGAGGGCGATCGGCAGGGGCATCAGTTCGGGGGTATCGTTGCACGCATAGCCGAACATCAGCCCCTGATCGCCGGCGCCGATGTCCTTGCCCTTGGCGTCGTCCTCGTTCACACCCATGGCGATGTCGCCGCTCTGCTTCCCGACCGCCACGAGGACGGCGCAGGTGTCGGCGGCGATGCCCATCTCGTCGTCGGTGTAGCCGACGTCACGGATCACGTCGCGGACCACCTGCTGGTAGTCGATCGTGCCGCGTGAGGTGATCTCGCCCGCCACCACCGCAAGGCCGGTCGTCACCATCGTCTCGCAGGCCACACGGCTGCGGGGATCCTGCGACAGATAGGCATCGAGGACACCGTCGGAGATCTGGTCCGCGAGCTTGTCCGGATGGCCCATGCTGACCGACTCGCTGGTGAACAGGAATTTCCCTCGTGCCACGTCCGGTGCCTCATGTTGATGGTGGGTTGACCCGCAGCCGCCCGCGGGGAAGTCGGATTATGGGGTGTGGCATCACGGTCGGCAACGGCCGTTGTCTGGGTTCGGGTGCGGCAGGCGTTCGAGGATCAATCGCGCCGTGGTGGCCGTCGCGCCCCGCTGGCGTGCCACGGTCTCACGGGCCCGTGCACCGAGCGCGGCGGCCCAGCGGGGATCCCGCAGGCACCGGTCAACGAAGCCTGTCAGGGCCGAGCCGTCGGCGACCACGCGGGCCGCATCCGCCGCCAGCAGGGTGGCGACCTCGGCGGCGAAATTGCGGGTCTGGGGGCCGAAGCAGACCGCTGCCCCGTAGGCGGCCGGCTCGAGCATGTTCTGGCCCCCCCGGTGGCCGTCGAGGCTGCCGCCGACGAACGCGACCGTCGCCACTCCCCACCACCAGGCGAGTTCCCCCGTGGTGTCGACGAGGAGCACGGTGTCGCTCCCCGGTGCAGCGGGCGCTGCCAAACGGCTCCGCGGCTGCCAGCGAACCCCCGACTTGTCGAGGAGGCGGCCGATCTCGGCGGCCCGCTCGACATGCCGGGGGACGATCACCAGGCGCAGCCCGCGGTGGGTGGCCCGGAGGCTGAGGAGGGCGTCGATCGCGAGCTGCTCCTCGGGTGCCTGGGTGCTCCCGGCGAGGAAGACGGTGTCGTCGGGAGTGAATCCCCCGAGTGCGCGCAGGCGGGCGACGTCGTCCGCGTCGCGGTCACCGCGCACGCCGTCGAACTTCATCGAGCCGACCACCACGACGTGCGGCGCACCGCGGGCCGTGAATCGCGCACCGTCCTCCGCCGACCGCGCCGTCACCAGATCCACACGGCCGAGCATGTGGCGCACCAGCGGCGCGATCCGGCCATACCCCGCCGCGCTGCGGGCGCTCATGCGGGCGTTGGCGACCACCACCGGGATGCGCCGCCGGGTGATGGAAGTGAGCAGGTTGGGCCAGAGCTCGAGTTCACCGAGCACCACGAGATCGGGACGCACGCGGTCGAGCACCCGGTTCACCGCCCAGGTCACGTCGAGCGGACAGGGAAACGAGCGCTCCGGCCCGAAGCGCTTCCCGGCGACCTCCAGCCCGGTGGTCGTGCTGCTCGAGACGACGCAGTCGACCGCACGCCCCGCCGTCTCGGCCTGCGCGCGGATCTCCGCGGCGAGGACCGCCAGCAGCTGCACCTCCCCGACGCTCACGCCGTGCATCCAGATCCGCGCGCCCCGCGCCGGCGGGGGCGGGGCGATGGCGCCGGTGAACCGCACCCACGGCGCCGCCACGGGCCGGCCGCCGGACAGCCTCCGCCAGACCACCCAGGGGAGGGCCAGCAGGCAGACGACGACGTACAGGAGATTGAGCAGCATGCCGAATCGGTCTGACACCCGGAAAACGCACCGGGCCGCCGGGGTGTCGCCGCAATGGCCCGTTTCTGGCTGCCGGACGGCCCCACGCCGTGCTGCCCGGGCTCTTCGGGGGCCCGGGCTTTCCGGGGGCCCGGGCGCCGTCAGCCGGTGGTCACGCCGCTCGACTTCGCGCAGCAGTTCTTGAATTTCTTGCCGCTGCCGCAAGGGCAGGGATCGTTACGGCCGACCTTCTGGACGAGGTTGCGGATCGGCTCGGGGCGCTGTCCCTCTCCCTGGCCGTCGGGCTGGGCCGCGGCCGGTTCGTCGGCCGTGGGCTCCGGCGGGGTCGGGCGGGAAGCCTCGGCGTGGATCGCGGCGGTCTCGTGGAAGGCGCTGCGGACGTCTTCGTCCTCGACCTGTTCGATCCGATAGACGAGATCGGTCACCCGCTCGTCGATGCCGGTCCACATCAGTTCGAAGATCCGCATCCCCTCGCGCTTGTACTCCACCTTCGGATCGACCTGCGCGTAGCCGCGCAGGCCGACGCTGCTCCGCAGGTGGTCCATCGCAAGGAGGTGATCCTTCCAGGCGTTGTCGAGGATCTGGAGCACGACCGCGCGCTCCATCCGCTTCATCTCCTCGCGGCTGTCGTCGCCGCGGGCGTGGCGCCGCGCGCTGGCGGCGAACACCTCTCCGACCACCGTGTCGGGATCGGGAGCAGCCAGCCGTTGCTCGTCGAGATCGGCCCCGAACCGGTCCCGCGCCCAGGCCACGAAGCCGGCCAGGTCGATGCGCCGCACGCCGTCGGGCTGACGCTGCGAATAGTGGCCGAGCGCGGCCATCACCGGGTATTCGATCTCGCGCCGGTCGTACACCTCGCGCGCCTTGGCCCGGACCTTGCGCCGGAAGCCGTCGGGATCCCCCCCCGACTGCTGCAGGTCGGCGATCTCCTCCCGGGTGAGCTGCGTGCCGAACCGCCATTCGGTCCAGCCGCAGGCGCTGCGGACGCCGAAATCGTCGGCGAGGAAGCGGCCCCCCTCGGCGAGGTCGAGGCCGCGGATGGCGGCTGCGGCGCGCTCCTGGAGGAACTCCGCCACCTCGTCGCGGCCGATCCGCTTCAGGTCGCGGTCGGAGATGCCGGCCTTCCACCGGGCGTTGGCGAAGGCCGCCAGCGCTGACCAGTTCCACTCCCCCTCGTCCTCGCCGGCAGGGAGGTTCTCCTCGACCGCCTCGAAGATCTGTGCCTCCGACTGCCGGATCGCCTCGTCGCTGGCGAGCCGCTCCGCCTCCTCGGGCGACAGGCCGCGGAAATCGTTGGCATCGAGTTCGCAGCCGAGCTGGCCGGCAGCCCACGCGGCGAAGGTCTGGGGGCCGTAGTCCTTGTCGAGGAAGGTGCCGATGGTGGAGTCGATCTGCCGGCCGACCATCTCGCGGATCAGCTCGCGGCAGTCGGCGTCCTCGAGGATCCGCTGGCGGAAGCCGTAGACCCGCTTCCGCTGCTCGTCCATCACCTCGTCGTATTCGAGGAGGTTCTTGCGGACGTCGAAGTTGCGCTCCTCGACTTTTTTCTGTGCCGCCTCGACCCGGCGCGTCACCATCCGGCTCTCGATCGCCTCGCCCTCCTGCATCCCGAGGCGGGTGAGCACGTTCTTCACCCACTCGCCGGCGAAGATCCGCATCAGATCGTCTTCGAGCGAGAGGAAGAACCGGCTCGACCCTGGATCCCCCTGGCGCCCGCAGCGGCCGCGGAGCTGGAGGTCGATGCGGCGGGCCTCGTGGCGTTCCGTGCCGATGATCTGCAGTCCGCCCATCGAGCGGACCAGTTCCCCATCCTCCTTCATGTTCTCGGCGCGGGAGATCTCCGCCACCAGCGTGTCCCATTCCTCGCGCGGCACGTCGAGGCGGGTGGGGTAGCGGTCCTGGAGCCGGGCCCAGGCGAGCGTGTCGGGGTTGCCACCGAGGATGATGTCGGTGCCGCGGCCCGCCAGGTTGG
>SXWA01000021.1 GCA_005791575.1 Planctomycetaceae bacterium | reverse complement strand
TCGGCGCGGGCCGCGGCGGCCACGGCGCTGGCGGCCTCCAGTGCCCCGCGTGCGGCAGTCGCCATCTGTTCGGCGTCCCGCAGGGCCGCGGTAGCCGCGTCGCGCGCCGCGACGGCGGCCTCCATGGCGGCCCGCGCGTCGGTCTCCCCAGCCGTCGCTGTGCCAATCGCCTCCCGGGCCGCGGCGAGTCGGTCGGCGAGCGGTGGGGGGTTGGTGTCGAACTCACCGAGGAGCGCACCGTCGGCGGTGCGCGCGCTGACGAGGCGACCGTTGAAGTCGGCGGCGAGCACCGCGGTGGCATCGTCGGTGGCCGCGACCCGCAGCCCGATGTCCGAGAGACCCTCAATCGTCCGTTCCAACCGTCCGTCCGCCGTCCACAGCTTCACCCGACGATCGTGACCCGTGGAGGCAAGACGCCCGTCGGCGAGCCAGACCACTCCCTCGGTGCCGCCGGCATGGGCATCCCATCCCTTCACGAGCGTGCCGGCCTTCGCATCCCAGACCTTGACCGTGCCGTCGGCCGAACCGCTCGCGACGGCGGCCCCGTCGGGGCGCCACGAGACCGCCGTGATGCCCCCCTTGTGGCCGCGGAGGACACCGTGCTCGCGGGCGCCGGCCGACTCCCAAAGAAACAGGTTCCCTGCCCGGTCGCCGCTGGCGAGCAGGCGGCCATCGGGGGAGAACTCGAGCGCCGTCACCCAGTCGGTGTGGCGATCGATGTCGGCGTCCGTCGCGCCATCCGCGGTGCGCAGCAGCCGGACGCGCCGTGCCGGGCCGCCGAGGGCGACGAGGCGCTGATCGGCCGAGATGTCGGCCGCGAGAACCTCGTCGAACTCGTCGCCGAGCTCGAGGAGCCGCTCGGCGCGGGCGACATCCCAGACCACGACGCGGCCGCTCTGCGCCGCCACACCGCCACCGGCGATGAGCAGCCGACCGGAGCGCGAGAACCGCACCGTCTTCGCTACCCCCTCAGGAAAGGGCAGCACGCCGAGGAGCTCACGCCGGAGTGCGTCGTAGAGCAACACCTGGCGTCGCCCCCCCACCGCCACCACCGCGCCGTGCGGCGAGGCCGCGAGGGCGGTGACCGATCCCGCACGCCGGCTCACTGCGAGCGGTTCCCTGGGAAGACGCGGCGGCAGCACCGGCGGCCCCTCGGGGCGGACGACCGAACCGGAGGCCATCGCGATCGCGCTGCCCCGGGCCTTGGCCGGCGCCGCGCCGTCGCGCTCGATCGCTCCGGCGGCGATCCACCGGCGAATCACGTCGAGGGCATCGGCCGGGATCCGGTCGGCTTCCGGTGGCATCTTCGGTTCTGATTCATGGCTCACCAACTGCCAGAGGTAGGAGGCGTCGGCGTCGCCGGGGGCGACCACCTCGCCGGAACTGCCGCCCGCGAACGTCTGGGAAAACGACGACAGATCGAGCCCGCCCCGTTTCCGGTCGGGGTTGTGACAACTGCAGCACCGTTCCCGGAAGATCGGGGCGACATCGCGCTCGAACGTCGGCGCGGGCGGATCGGCAGCCCAGGCGGCCACGGGCAGGGCGGCGAGCAGCAGGCACGAGAGGCGCAGGGTGGGCATCAGTGGTTGAAGACGAATTCGGGGGAGTTGAGCAGCGCCCAGAAGACGTCCTCGAGCGCCTGCTTCCGGTCAGGTGCCTGGAGCACCATGGCGATCGTCTCCTGCCGCTCGCGTTCGTTCGGCAGCCGGCAGTAGCAACGGGCGAACAGTTCGTCGACGATTGCCGTTGGTGTCATGCCGTCGGAGAGGAGGCGCGGCACCAGTTTGCCCTGGGCGATGCGATCGTTGGCGGCGTCGCCGTTGAGGAGGTGGAGCGCCTGGGAGAGGCTCGGATCCATCCGCACCGCACAGGTGCACACGTCTTCGCGCGTCGCGCGGCCGAACGTGGTGAGGAAGTAGTTGGTGGTCCGCCCGTCGGCGACCTGCACGGCCCGTCCGCCCGTCGGCAGCCCCGGAAAGGTGGTGCGCGTCTCGGTGACCTGGGCGAGCACGTCGAGGAGCACCTCGGCACGGATCCGCCGCACGGCGGCGTGGGAGAAATTGGTGGTGTCGAGCGCGTTGGACGGAGTCGTCTCGCAGGAGCGCTGGTAGGCGTGCGACAGCATGATGTCGCGGACGAGGGTGCGGAAATCCCAGCCCGACGCGGCGAACCGGCGCCCGAGTTCGTCAAGTAGCGGTCCGTTCGCCGGTGGATTGCTCACCCGGGCGTCGTCCGGCTCGTTGACGATGCCGCGGCCGAAGAAGTGGGTCCAGGCGAGGTTGGCGACGTGGCGGGCGAAGTACGGGTTGTCGGCGGAGGTGATCCAGGCGGCGAGCGCCTCGCGACGATCACGGTCGGCCACCTGCGGCAACTCGCCGCCGAGGAACTTCGGGGCGACCGTGCGGCCCGTCACGGGGTGCTTCACGTCGCCCGATCCGGCGTCGTAGATGATCGTCTCGCGGGGGTCGGCGGCACGCTTGCGGCCGATCTGCGGGAAGAAGGCGGCGAAGCCGTAGTAGTCGTCCATCGTCCAGCGGTCGAAGGGATGGTTGTGGCACTGGGCGCACTGGATCCGCATCCCGAGAAAGGCCTGGGCGACGTTCTCGGCGAGCTTGAGGGTGTTGCGCTCGAGCTGGAAGTAGTTGGTGGGCGGGTTCTCGAAGGTGCCGCCGGAGGCGGTGAGCAGGTCGCGGACCATCCGGTCCACCGGCTCGTTGGCAGTGATCCGCCGGCTGAGCCACTGGTGGTAGAGGATCGCCCCCTTCGGGCTGACGACGTTGTTCTGCGAGCGGATCTGGAGCATGTCCGCCCACTTCATCACCCACAGGTCGACGAACTCCGGCCGGGCGAGGAGGCGGTCCACGAGCCGCGCGCGCTTGTCGGACGACGGGTCGGCCACGAAGGCCTCACGCTCGGCTGCCGTCGGCACGAGGCCGACCATGTCGATCATCGCGCGGCGGAGAAACGTGGCGTCGTCGCAGACGGGCGAGGGGGCGATCCGCAGGGTCGCGAGCTTGGCATTGACCAATTCGTCGATCCATGTCTGCCCCGGCGCACCGGCGTTGACAGCCGGTTCGGGGAGGGGCCCGAGGCCGGTGGGGATGACGACCACCGGCACCCCCACGGTGATCGTGTCGTAGCGGGCCATGATGAAGGCCTCGCCGCGGTCGCCGCTGGTGAGGCGACCCTCGGCCGTGACCTTCGCCGACCGGTCGTTGTTGGTGCCGTACCAGACCAGATCGGTGACGTCGCGGTCGGTGCCATCGGCGAAACGGGCCACGGCGACGAGCCGCTGGCCGGCGCCGGTCCCCTCGAGCAGGGCCCGGGGAGGATAGAGGTCGAGCCCGGTGAGGGACGGCACCCCGGTCGGGTCTTCGGGGGCGCCGGCCGCCACCCAGCGGACGAGCGTGTTCGCCAGGGCACTGTCGGGCTCGAACCGTTTTCCGCCGGTGTGTGGCGCGGTGCCGACCGCCTTCCGCACCAGGAGACTCTCCGCGGGGTCGGCCAGGTCGATGCGCCGCCCGGGCAGCTCGCGGGTGATGCGGTGATAGTCACCGGCCGGGTCGAAACCGAAGAGCGAGAGCCGGAATCCGTCCTTGCCCCGTGCGGCACCGTGGCAACTCCCCATGTTGCACCCGCCGCGGGCGAACACCGGCATGACGTCGAGCTGGAACGAGAGCGGCGGGTCGGACGTCGCCGAGACCACGGAGAGGGGGATCTCCGCCGTGAGCGCACCGTGGGAGAGCCGGATGGCCCCCTCCCCGTCGGCGAGGGGGCGGAGCATGAGATCGCCCCCCTCGGCAGCGACGGTCGCGAGCTTCGGGGCAAGGAGGGTGCAGGTGGCCCGCTCGGTCACGTCGCGTGTCCGCCCGTCGGCCAGGCGCTCCTGGACGATGATCCGCTGCCGGTCACGCGCGGAGTCGAGCCGCACCGCCGGCGGAAACACCTCGAGCGCCACCGCCTGCTCCGCAGCGTCCGGCGCCGCAGCGCCCGCGGTGGCGACTCCGATGAGCATCAGGACGGCGGTGGGGACACGTGCGCGCGCGGTGGTCATGGGGCTCGTTCCGGGAGAGCGGCGGTCTGCAGGGGGCGGTCGATCCGCAGTTGGGTCGCCGGCATGCGGTGGATCACCCAGTGGCCGTCGAGCGGCACCTGCACCTGGCAGAGGATGTTGTCGTGCTTGCCGGGAGGGGCCTTCGGTCCGATCATGATCGGGATCACCACTTCACGGGCGTCGGCCGACAGTTCCACCTCCGGTGCCTCGACACCGGCCGGAAGGCCGAGAACCTTGACGCGTGCCGTGCCGGTGAAGGCGGAGGGCTTGGAGAGGGTGCCGACGAGCTTCGTCTCGGTCCCGACCTCGGCCACGACCCGCGCCACGGTCATCTCGACCATCGGTTCGACGACCCGGATGCCCACCGGCCGGCTGGAGACGATCGGGCCACCGTCGTCGCGGCTGCGGATCAGTCCGGTGATCACCACCGGCCACTCGCGGAGCGGTGCGTCGGTCTTGGCATTCACCGTGAACGATCCGGTGGTCGCCCCCTCGGCAACATCGACGTCGGTTTGTGCGGTGATTCCCGGTGGCTTGAACGGGAAGCCGAGACGCACCTTGCCGGTCGTTCCCGCATCGCGGTCGACGTGCACGATGAGATCGAGCGATCCGCCCCGGACCAGCGGCACCGGGGGTGGCTCGACCTCGACACGCAGGGGGGCGGGGCCCACCACCGCGACGGGAAGCCGGTCGGAGACGCTCGTTCTGTAGACCGTGTTGTTCGGCAGGCCGAAGACGAGCGCCGTCGTCTGCCGGAGGCCCCCGAGCCGGGCGCCGGCAGCCACGCCGCCGCCGCTCTCCCGTGCGAGGCAGTCGAAGCGTGCCAAACCCGTCGCCTCAGGCGCGTCGGAGGGCGCCTCGAGCACCACCAGCGTGCCCGGGGCGGAGCCCGCCAGCGGTGGCACGGTGGCCTGCACGCCGGGGGGCAGGTCGTGGCACAGGAGGTCGATGTCGCCTCCGGCAAAGTCGCTGCGCGCGGCATTGAGCACCAGCGCCGTGCGGTTGCCACGCGGCACGCTCCCCACGAGACGGTCCTGGGTGTTGTTGCGTCCGGGCGGCACGGACACGTGGACGTCGGGGAGCACCGGGGTCACCTCCAGCCACCAGACGAAGTCGGCGCCACCGCGGCGCTGATGATCGGAGACCCGGAGGAGGAATGACCCGGTCTCGGGGGTCGTCAGCCGCAGGACGCTGTCGGGGCTGTCGCCGTCGTCGTTCGACGTGATCCGGCCGCGCTTGGCGTCGTCCTGATGGGCCGCGACGACCAGGTCCACCGGCGAGCCGAGCCGGCGGCCGAACGCGCGGACGTGCCAGGCGCTCCCGGCGGGGGCTTCGACCCGCAGCCAATCGACGTCGCCCGGCACGCCGAGCACCCCCACGAATGCGGCCGGTGCGCTGGCGCGAGTGGCCTGCTCGGGGGCATCGTCCGGCTCCGCCTCGGTGACCACGGGCAGCGGCGACACACGCAGCGGCACGGGCACCGGCCCGACCAGGCCGCCGCGTGCCGGCAGCACGTCGGCCAGCCCCGCCGCGTCGCCCGCCGCGGGCACCCGCACCCGGGTGGTGAAGGAGCCGTCCGGGTCGCCGAGCCACGTCACGTCGAGTTCGCTGCCGGGCGTTCCGCCGGGTGGCCAGGCGACATGGGGCACGGGGAAGCCCCCGACGTGCAGCAGATAGACACAGCCGTCGCTCCCCCCGTAGGCGCTCTCGCGGAGACGGATGAAGTAGTCGCCGTCGGCCGGGGCGGTGACGGCCAGCATGGTGTCCTGGGCGAGCAGCGGATGGTCGTCGCGATCGGCGATCACGGTGCCATCGGCGGCGACGATCTCCACGTGCGGATCGAACATCTCCTGGTCCAGACGCACGCCATCGACCGCGACCGCGATCCGGGCGCCGGCCCCCGCCCGGACCCTGAAGAAATCGAGGTCGCCGGCGCCGATGACGCCTGCCACGGTCAGGCCTTCGGCGGTGAGGGGGAGCACCCCGGCCGTCACGGCATCGCCGTTGGGTTCCTGCTCCGTCACCTGCTCGAGGATGCCGACACGGAACATGCGGAGGTCGGAGAGACCGTCGGCCGTCCGCAGCCGCAGGCGGTGGTTGCCCGGTCGGCAGTCGGCGGCGATGGCGAGGCGGGCGCGGACCCGGTTTCCATCGATGCCGGCGACCTCGAGGATGCTGATCCCCGGTTCCTCGAAGAACAATTCCTGGGGGGAGGCGAGCGACCGCCCCGACAGCACGATCTCGATCTCACTGCCCCGGCGCCCACCGCCGGGGGCGACCCGGTCGATCGTCGGGGCCGCGGTCGCCGGATGCCCGACAAGCAGCGCGACAGCGAGCCCGAGCAGTACTCGGGGTTGCACGCGGGCCGATCCGGCCCGCACCCTGTGGAGAACGGGCGGCACACGACTGGGACTCGTCACAGGATCCTCCGGGGAGGGCCGTCACACAGGTGGAGCAGGCGGTCATCCGCCAAGGCTGCACGGTCATCCGCCAAGGCTGCACGGTCATCCGCCAAGGCTGCACGGTCATCCGCCAAGGCTGCACGAACCGCGAACCGTGTTCGGCCCCGGTCAGGCCAGCAGGTCCTTGCAGACCGTCCCGCCATCGACGATCTCGATCGGCCGGTTGCCCGGTGCCATCAATTCCTTCTCCGCCACGATGCCGAGGCAGTGGTAGACGGTGGTGGCCAGATCCTCGATCGAGAGGGGATTGTCGGCGGGGTCGGCGGCGATCGCATCGGAACTGCCGTAGACCTGCCCGGCGCGGATTCCGCCTCCGGCGAGGACCACACTGAAGACCTTCGGCCAGTGATCGCGACCGGCGTCGTTGTTGATCTTCGGGGTCCGGCCGAACTCACTCGACACCATCACGAGCGTCGAGGCGAGGAGCCCGCGGCGTTCGAGGTCGGTGATCAGGGCGGCGAAGGCCTGGTCGAACGGCGGCACCGTGCGGGTGATGTTGTCGCGGATCTTCTGGTGCATGTCCCAGCCGCCGTACGACAGCGTCACGAAGCGCACCCCCGCCTCGACCAGGCGCCGCGCGAGCAGCATCCGTTGACCGGCCTGGTTGCGTCCGTACTCGTCGCGGATCGCGGCCGGTTCGGCGGCGATGTCGAACGCCGAGCGGGCCTCGTCGGAACTGACCAGCGCGTAGGCCCGTTGATAGAAGGAATCCATCGCCGCCAGGTTGTCGGAATCCTCGAGCCGTTGGAAGTGGCGTCCGACCACGTCGCGGAGCCGCTGCCGCGTGGCGAAGCGGTTGCCATCGACCCCCCCCGGCAGCGCGAGGTCCCGGACCTTGAAGCCCTCGTCGGCGGGATCGGAGCCGATCGAGAACGGACCGTAGCCGCTCCCCAGGTACCCGGCACCGGCATCGGGCGCCGGCAGACGCGGGATGCAGACGTAGGGGGGCAGGTCGGCCCGGGGGCCGAGTTCGTGGGAGACCACGCTCCCGAGGCTGGGGAACGTGAGCGCCGGGCTCGGGCGGTAGCCCGTGTACATGTTGTGGGTGCCGCGCTCGTGGGCCGCCTCGCCGTGGGTCATCGATCGCACGACCGTGAGCCGGTCAGCGATCTTCGCCGACCGGGCCAATTGTTCGTTGAACTGCACACCGGGGAGGACCGTGTCGATGGCCGCCATGTCGCCGCGGTACTCGACCGGGGCCAACGGCTTGGGGTCGAACGTCTCCTGCTGCGCCCAGCCGCCGGGGAGCCAGATGTGGATGACGCTCTTCGCCGTGCCATCGAAGTGGTGGAACGACTTGGCGTCGGCCCGGGCAGCCTGCAGCCGCAGGAATGATCCCAGCGACAACCCGAGCCCGCCGAGCGCCCCCACCTGGAGGAACTCCCGACGCCCGCCACCCGGCGCCCCGCCACCCTGCTGCAGACGGCCAAGCATCTCGTCGCCCCCCGGAAGGACACGATTCCCGACCCACCGACCCCAGGAACCGAGCAGCCTGAATATAGATCGGTCGGCCGTGGCCTTCCACTCCTGGAAGGGGGTGCAGTGGTGGCACGCGGCCGGCAGATGGGGGCACGGCGGCCGCGATCGGGTCGCCCCAAACCGATGCGGGGGAAGCGCTTGCGCCTCGTGCCGTCGGGTGCGCGATGCTGCGATCCGCTGCCCCGGTGCGCCCGTTGGTGCCGCCGGTCACTCGTCGCCGAGCGTGCGCCGCCGGCGCAGGAAGTGGTGGTAGTGCTGGGCGAAGCGATGGGCCTCGTCGCGGACATACTCGAGCAAGCGCAGGGAGTAGGCATCGCGGGAGAGGCGGAGCGGTTCGGAACGCCCCGGGAGGAAGACCTCCTCCTCCCGCTTGGCGAGCGAGATCACGCACGGTGCCTCGATCCCCAGCGACTCCAGGGCATCGAGGGCCGCGGAGAGCTGTCCCTTCCCGCCATCGACGAGGAACAGATCGGGGAGCGACGCCCCCTCGCGCACCAGCCGGGAGAACCGCCGCGACACCACCTCGTGGATGCTGCGGAAGTCGTCGATCCCGTCGACGGTGCGGATCCGGTAGCGCTTGTACCCGGGCTTGAACGGCAACCCGTCGATGAACTGCACCAGGCTCGCGACCGTCTCGTTGCCGGCGAGATGGGCGATGTCGACCCCCTCGATGATCCGGGGGGGGGCCGCCAGGCCGAGCACCTTGGCCAGGCCGGCGAGGCCCTTCTTCGGATCGACGAGAAACACCTCCGGCTGGACGTGATCCTCGAGATCGCCGCGCTGGTCGAGCGTCTCGAGGAGCCGGATCTCGTCGCGCAGCCGCGCCGCGCGCTCGAACTCCAGTCGGCCCGAGGCCTCGAGCATCTCTTGCCGCATCTCCTCGAGGAGCCGTCCCCGCCCCCCCTCGAGGAAGGTCTTCAGCCGCTGGATGTCGCGCCGGTAGTCCTCCTTCGAGATCCGCAGGTTGCAGGGGGCGGTGCACTGGTCGATCGACGCGAGGAGGCACGGCCGGAACCAGCGCCACTGCGGGTCGTCGGCATCGATGTCGAGGGTGCAGGTGCGGAACTTGAAGATCCGCTGGAGGACGACGATCGCCCCGCGCAGGCTGCCGGCGCTGGTGAACGGACCGTAGAGCTTCACCCCCTTCTGCCGCGGCGTGCGCGTGAACTCCACGCGTGGATAATCCTCGTGGGTGGTGATCTGCAGGTACGGGAAGGTCTTGTCGTCCTTGAGGTCGGAATTGAACCGCGGTTGCACGTCCTTGATCAGCCGGCTCTCCAGCAGCAGGGCATCGACCTCGCTCTCCGCCTCGAGGTAATCGGCGTCGCGGATTTCGCGGACGAGGTCGGCCGTCCGCCGGTCGAGTTCCGCGGCCTTGAGGAAGTAGCTCCCGGCGCGGCTGCGCAGGTTCTTCGCCTTGCCGACGTAGATCACCCTGCCGGCGGCATCCTTGAAGAGGTAGACACCCGGGGTCTGGGGAAACGACCGGACTTTCGTCGCCGCCACGCCGAAACCGATCGCGTCGCCATCGGCGCCGGTGTCGGCAGGGGTCGTCTCGCGGTCATCCGGTGTGGGGTCGGCCATGACGGCCGATTGTAGAGGGGGCACCTCCGCTGGGCAGCGACCGAACGGCGCCCCAGCACGATGGGTGGTACATTTCGGATCGGGGCCGGAGGTGCCGCGGGATCGCCAGCGGGAATGCCGTCATGGAGAAACGAAATGCGGCTGACGGGGAGGTTGTGCGAGTGGGCGACGGCCTGAACGAGACGTGCCCCCTCGGTGACGCATCCGCCACCGCTCCGTTGGATGCGCGGGCGCCGGCGGTGCCCGACCGACCGGCCACCACTACGGCGCCGATCGACCCGGCAGCGACGATCGCGATGGCGGTCGGACCGCGGCGCGTGGCCACCTTTCCCTACCAGCCCGGCGACATGATCCTGCCCGGCTACCGTCTCACACGGCCGATCGGCCGCGGAGGCTTCGGCGAGGTCTGGCGCGCCGAGGCCCCCGGCGGCATGGGGGTGGCGATCAAGATCCTCGCCAACCTCGGTCGGCGCGAGGGGGGACGCGAGTTCCGCGCCCTGCAGACGATCAAGAACATCCGCCACGCCCACATCGTGCCGATGTTCGGGGTCTGGCTGAAGTCGAAGGAAGGCCACGTGCTCGACACCACCGAGGTGGCGGAGGCCGAGAGGCGGATCCTCGCGGTGCCGGGCGCGGTGACCGCCAGCGACGATCGCGACACGGAGGCCGATGGCCTCGAATCGTTGGAGCTGATCGTGGCGATGGGGCTCGGCGACCAGACGCTCTTCGACCGCCTCAAGGAGGCGAGGCGGGGCGGCGAGGAGGGACTGCCGCCCGGGCAGGTGATCCAGTGGATGCAGCAGGCGGCCCTCGCCCTCGACCACTTCAACAGCCGTTCGCGGACCGGTGGTGAAAACATCACCGCCGTGCAGCACTGCGACATCAAGCCGCAGAACATGCTGCTGGTGGGCGACGTGGTGCAGGTCTGTGATTTCGGTCTCGCCCGCGCGCAGGGAGAGGTGCGGGCGACCTCCAACACGATGGCCAGCCTCGCCTACGCCGCTCCGGAGATGGTGTCGCCGCCGTACGATCCCGCCCCCACGACCGACCAATACTCGCTGGCGCTCACCTACGTCGAGCTGCGAACCGGGCGGCTGCCCTACACCGAGTTGAATCCCGTGGCGATCATGCGCGCGAAGATCGACGGGGTGCTCGACCTGGCGAAACTCCCGGAGGCCGAGAGACGGATCCTGCAGCGGGCCCTGAGTGTCGATCCCGCGCGGCGGTTCCAGTCGTGCGGCGATTTCGTGCGCACGCTCAAGGCGAGCGCCCCGTCCGCGTTCGACACGGCGAGCCTGGCCGATCGGCAAGGCACGCCGGGGGTGAGGACCGAATCGGTTGCCGCCGCGATCACCCGCGACGAGACCACGGCGATCCCGCCCGCGCCTCACGCCTCCCTGCGGACCGATGCTCCGGCGGCGCACCGGTCACTGGTGCTCGGTGCCGGTATCACGGCAGCCACCCTGCTGCTCGCCGGCGTGGGCTACGCGATCTGGACCCGGGGGGGAGGTGGCGCGGCCAACCCCGGCCCGGCGCCGGCCGCAACGGCTGGAGGTGGGGTGTCGGCCACGCCAGTCCCTCCGCGGGTCGTGCCTGGTAGCGCCGCCGATCGTCCGCAGGCAGCGGGTGGGGAAAGCGCCATCTCGGCCCTCGCGCGGGCCAAGGATCTCGAGGCCAAGAAGTCCTACGCGGCAGCGGCGGCGGAGTATGCGATCGCCCATGCAAAGGCCCCGGAGACGCTCGCCAAAGTGCTCTGGGACCTGCAGACCAAGGCCGACGTCGCTCGGCAGCAGGATCAACAGATCCCCGTTCTCGTCCTCCTCGAACAGGTTTTCACCGACGACCCCACGCTCGCTCTCCGTGCCAAAGACGGCACGAGCGTGCGCCGGTGGGACGTGCTCAACACCCTCGCCTGGTTACGGGCCACCAGGCGGGGATCGAGTGCCGGCGAACTGGCCGAGGCGCGGCGGATGGCCACCGACGCGCTCGCGCTCGTCGAAGCCGATCAGCGATCGCAGTCGCTCGACACCCTGGCGGCGGTGCTGGCCGCCAGCGGCGAGTGGGACGAGGCGGTCCGGACGATGGAGGAGGCGATCGGCCTGGCTGCCGACGATGCCCAGAAGACCGAGTTCACCAATCGGCTCGAACGCTACCGCCGCCACGAGCCCTGGATCGAGCCCTGAAGGGCGACCCGCGTGCCGCGCACGTCTCAGCCCAGCCTCAGCCCACTGCCGATCCGGAAGCGGGCGCTGGTGGGTGTGCCATCGAGGACGCTGAAGGAGAGCGGCGCTGTCCAGCCGACATCGCTGCGGAAGGCGAACTCCCGGACCGTGTTGGTGGTCAGATTCGTGGCCCCGAGGGCGGCGAACAGCCGGGTGCGGCCGTCGGCCGTCCGTCCGGCGGCGACGAGCGCCAGCGGCGCGTTGATACCACCCCCGGTCGGCCCCGTGGCCTCGCCGGGGGTGAAGAAATCGGGACCGCCGAGCGGTCGCCACGCCGTGCCGGCGATCCGCGGTTGTCCGAATCGCCCCGTCGTCGCCAGCTGACCGCTGACCAGCCTGGCGAAGCCTGCCGGGTCGCTCGTCGCCAGGGCCGACGTGACCACCTCGTTGCCGAGCACCCGGAAGTTGGCGAGACCACCCGCCTGTGCACCGAGGGCGAGATCCGGCTTGGAATCCCCGTCGAAGTCGCCGGCGGCCAGCGATGCACCGGCGGCGAACACGTCGACGAGCGCCCGGGTCGGCCCCGCTTCGACCGACGAGGAGGCGGTGAAGGAGGTGCGCAGGGCGAGCGTGGCGCCGCTGCGGATCTCGATCGACGTGCTCCGCGCGGCGGCCGGATTGCCGGCGGTGACACTGAGGGCGATGACCACGTCGTCGAGCCCGCCATCGGCCCAGAAGCGCCCCGTCGTCACTCCGGTCGCCGTGCCTGCCAGATCGATCACCTGCAGCGGCGTCGGGCGGATGACCGGTCGCGCCCCCGGCGCGACCACCAGCACGTCGAAAATCGCCAGCCGGCTGCCGGCGGCGACGACGAGTTCGGTCCGGCCGCTGCCGGTGGCGTCGGTCCGCAGGTCACCGGCGGCCACGAGCAGGCCGCCGACCGGGCGGTCGCCAAACACCGCGCTCATGTTGAGCGTGGCCGGTGCCCACGCGCCTGCACCGTCGAAGATGGCCACCCGGGCGAGCGCTGAGCCGAAGGCCCCCGCCAACGTGCCGCCCGGTGTCGCCGGATCGGCGCGGTCGGGCACTGCGCCGGGGGCGGTGACGATGTCGGCGACGCCGTTGCCGTCGAAGTCGGCCGCGGTCACCCGCAGGCCCCCCTGGAAGCGGGCCGCGAATGCGCGGGTGTAGGAGGCGGCGAGTAGGTCGGCAACAGTCACCTCACGGAGCGTGGTGCCGGTTCCCACGCTCACCAGCCGGGCTGCGGGGACGTCGCCGAAGCCGATGAGGACGGTGCCACGGAGCGGGGCCTCGGGCAGCGTGCGGTCGATGCGCACGAGGATCGAACGCGTCGTGGCGTCGTATTCCGCCGACTGGACCGTCGCCAGCAGCGGCGTATCGGCTCCGACGGGGGTCACGGCGAGGGGCATGCCGGCGGTGAAGAACCCGACCTGACCCGCCGACACGGCGCCGATCCGCAGCGTGGTGGCATCGGCCCGCGTGTAGCCGTATTCGGGAGCCCAGCCGCCCGGGCGGCCGTCACCCCCCGCGGCGAAGACCGCCGGGGCCACGGCGCTGCGGGTGTCGATCACGATCCGGCTCGAACCGCCGATGTTCGCCGCGCCCGTCGGCAGTTGCACCGACTGAAGAGCATTGCCCGCGAGATCGAGCGCGTTGCCCACCGTGAACGACGCCACGGTGAGGCGGGGGGAGGCCTGCCCGGCCGTGACGGTGTAGATGCCCTGGAGGCGGCTCCCGGCCGTGTTGGCCCGCAGTTGGACCACCGTGCCGGTGTCGAGCCTGACCGGGATCACGGCGCCCGCGCGGACCGTCTCCGACGCCGTGGCGAGGATCTCGATCGCCGCCCCCACGCCGTACGTGCCGTCGGCCGTGGCCGAGGAGAACGACACGATCCGCGGCGGGGTGGTGTCGACGCGCACCAGCGACGAGTCGATCGAAGGCAGGGCGAGCAGGGAGGCGATGCCGCCGGAAGAGCGGATCGAGCCGCCGTTGAGGTCGATCAGCCGCGCGATCGCGATCCCGTCCGGATCGTTGTCGCCCGGCTGGACGACGTGCCGGAACCGGAGCGTGGTCGTCCCCGATCTGCCGTTGAAGTAGGCGCGGC
Organism: Planctomycetaceae bacterium; assembly: GCA_005791575.1. GTDB lineage: Bacteria > Planctomycetota > Planctomycetia > Pirellulales > UBA1268 > F1-20-MAGs016. The sequence goes on along the minus strand of SXWA01000021.1, from coordinate 38,588 downwards.
GGGCACGGCTGCCGATCGAAAGGCCGACGAAAGGAAACCCCGACACGGTCACCGGTTCGCTGAACTGGACGGTGAACAGGAGCACGTCGCCGGCGCGGTACAGCCCCGCGGGAATCGGCGTCGTGGCGACGACGGCCGGCGGCAGCGTCTGGCGGAGGCTGATCCGCCACGGTTCGACGCCATGGACGCCATCGTCGACGCCGAAGAACAGGCTGCCAGCGCCGATCCCGATGATCAGCGGGTTGACACCGGTCGATCCTGGAGCGATCTCGATCGGCGTCGTGCCGACGGCGGTCCCGTCGGAGCCGAACAGGGTCGGGCCCGTCGCGGTGAAGGCGATGAAGAAAAACGCGTCGGCGGCCTGCGTGTCGGCCACGATGCTGGACGGAATGGAGGATTCGGCGCCCGGGAGCAGGTCGGCGACGAGTGCCGTGCCGACCGCCGTGCCGTCGGAGCGCCACAGTTCACGGCCGTGGGTGCCGTCATCAGCGGCGAAATAGACGGTGTCGTTGAAGACGGTGAGGTCTCCGGGGGAGCTGTCGGCCCTCGGGGACGAGATGTTGATGTCGAGCACCAGCGTCGTGCCGGCGGCGGTGCCGTCGGTACGCCACAACTCCGTGCCGACGTCCGACCGATACGCGGTAAACAGGGCGAAGGAGCGGAACGGGGTAATGTCGCGCGGGAAACTGGTGTTGTCGGAGACCGGGTCGATGTCGGCGACGAGGCGTGTGCCGGCCGACGTACCGTCGGTCCGCCACAGTTCAATGCCATGCACGCGGTCGAAGGCGCTGAAGAGGACGAACGAGCCGAGGACGGCGAATTGCTCCGGATTACTGCCTCTTATGGCGTCGGTGTTCGTGCCGTTGATGTCGGCGACCATGCGCGTGCCGGCGGTGGTGCCGTCGGTCACCCACAGTTCGTCGCCATGGATGCCGTCATCCGCGCCGAACAGGATCGACGAGCCGAAACGGGTGAGTCTGCTGGGCCGGCTGCCGAATGTCCCCTGACCACCAGGCTGAACGTTGATGTCGGCGATCATCCGCGTGCCGGCCGCGGTGCCGTCCGACGCCCAGAGCTCGCGGCCGTTCACCCCGTCGTCGGCGGCGAAGACGAGCGTCGATCCCAGCGCGGTCAGCTTGTTGGGAAAGCTTCCGAGGACGGAACCGACGGCGGCGCCCGGGGCGGCGATGTCCTTGACGAGGACGGTGCCGGCCGCCGTGCCGTCGCTCTTCCACAGCTCGCTCCCGTGGACGCCGTCATCGGCGACGAAGTAAAGCGTCCCGCCGACGGCGACCGCGGCGGAGGGAAAACTCCCCTGTCGACCGGGAAGGATGTCCTTGACCATCACCGTGCCGGCGGTGGTGCCGTCGGTCTTCCACAATTCGCTGCCGTGGATCCCGTCGTCGGCGGTGAAGAAGGTCGTGCCGTTGATCGCCGCGGCGATGTATGACGCCGACTCGTCGAGCGAATCCCGGGTGGGGGCGGTCTTGATGTCACGGAGCAGGGCGGTGTTGGCCGAGGTGCCGTCGGAGATCCAGAGCTCGTCACCGGTCTGGCCGTCGTCGGCAGCGAAGAGAAGCGACCCGTCGAGCACCGCCATCGCGGCGAAGCTGGCGGACGAGAAGTTGGTCGTGGTCTGCCCGGGGTCGATGTCGCGGACGAGCATGGCCTGCTTGGCTGTCGGACCCGCCTTGAAGAGCTGCTGCCCGCCGGCGAAGAAGTAGAGGTCGCTGCCGAGTGCCGTCAGCCGCCGCGGATCGTCGAAGTCGCCGGCAGGCACTCCACTGTCGATCGGAACCGTGGTCGCCAGGGTCCCCGCCGACCGCCAGAGCTGGGACCGCTGGAAGAACGACGTCGTCGATGGAACGGTGAAGAACAGCGTGTCGCCCACCGCGGTCAGGTTCGCGGGCTGCGATCCCACCGAGCCGGGCCCGATGTCGGCGACCAGCCGGGTGCCCGAGGGCGTGCCGTCGGAGATCCAGAGTTCACGGTCGCTGGAGGATGCTTCGGCGGTGAAATAGAGAGCCCCGCCGACCGCTGTCAGATCCTGCGGCGAGGAGCTGCCGGCGGTGCCCTGGATGTCGGCGACGCGGCTCGGTTCGCTCGCGGCGCCGTCCCACTTCCAGAGTTCCCGGCCGATGGCGAATCCGCTGGCGGCAAAAAACAGGTTCCCCCCGACCACGGTCATGTCGGCGGGGGCGGAGCCGGACAAGCCGTTCGCGAGACCCCCGACCATGAACGTGCCGACGAGCGTGCCGTCGGAGACCCACAGCTCCCGGCCATTGGTGCCGTCGTCGGCGCTGAACACGACCCGCGTGCCGAAGGGGGTCAGCTCCGTCGGGAAGGAGCCCATGGAACCGGAGTGGATGTCGGCGACGACGGTCGTCCCGGCACGGGTTCCGTCCGTGACCCACAGCTCGGTCCCCTTCGAACCGTCGTCGGCGGTGAAGTAGAGCGTCGGACCGACGGCCGTCAGGTTGGTGGCATTGCGCGGTAGGGGCAGCGTCTGCGACGGGCTACCCCCGCTGCCGGTGTCCTCGACACGCACGGTGCCGGCGGCGGTGCCATCGGTGCGGAACAACTGGCCACCGGAGCCGTCCACGTCGGCGACGAAGAACAGCGTGGTTCCCAGCGCCGTCAGTTCGCGCGGAAACGATCCCGCGGCCCCCGGCAGGAGATCGAGGATCCGCCGCGTGCTGGCGCTCGTGCCGTCGGTACGGAAGAGTTCGACCCCGGTCTTGCCGTCATCGGCGGTGAAGTAGGCGGTCGGACCGATGACGGTGAATTCCGCGGGCCCGCTGCCGGGCGTGGTGCGGTTGATGTCGGCGAGGAACGTGGGCGGTGCGAGGGCGAACAGCACGCGCGGTTCGAGCGGCTGCGCCGCCAGACGGCGCGCGTCGGGGGGCTGTTGGCGTCGGCGTCGTGTGCCGGTCACCCGCCGGGCCCGGCCCCGGTGCGTGCCCAGGGCCATCGCGAGCAGGCGTGCGAATGCCATCAATCACCTCGGGAAGCGGGTTGGCGGCCACGTGCGCCGGTGGTCGAGCGGCCCCGTGGCCTGGCCGCCCCTCATCGGCCAGACTGCCGACCGGAGGCTACTTCGCCCCTGAAAGAGGGTCAACAAAAGGGCCCCTGCCGTTGGTTGGGGGGGCCTGGCACGGGTGTTCGGCGGCGAATGCCGTGGCGAGTGCGGCGACAGCGACACCGCCGGACGCGCCCGTTCCGTGGCTCCACGTTCTCGCTCGGGATCAGAACTGCGCCCGTGTCAGCCGGTTCTGCCGACCGAACCGCCAGTTGACGAACGCCCGCAGTTCCCCGTCGAAGAACCGATCGAGGCCCCCCCCGAGCGGCGTCACATAGGCGAACGTGGCGGTCGAACGGCGGTTCCACTCGAAGTTGCAGCCCACCAGGCCGTTGATCACCGAGATACTGCCGGCATCGTTGCCGAGCGTGTAGCCGTAGGCTTCGACCGGTTGGAACTCGGTCAACCCCTGGTTGACGTGCAATTCCATCATCGGCGAGAAGCCGGTCAGCCCCGTGCCGCGGGAGGTGTAGAGCCAGTAGCCGGTGGAGAAGCTCGTGTACAGGAGCGTGGGGAGGATCACCCTTCCGGCGCTCGACATCTGCTGCTGCGAGATCCCCGACTGCTGGTTGGCGTTGACGTAGACGGGGCTGCCATTGGTATCGACGTCGACCTGGAAGATGAACTGGTTGAACCAGCGCTCGGTCGGGGCCCAGACCGAGCCGACGAACGGCATGGCGTGGACCGACTGGTTCTCGACGTAGACGAAGTTCACCGGCTGTCCGAGCTGATTGACGCCGCTGACGAAGACGGAGTCGGCCGTGGGAAGGAGCATCTGCACGCCACCGGAGATCCCCCAGGTGTCGCGCTGGAGGAGGAACGACTTGAAGATCACCGACATGTTGCCGAACTCGACGTCGCGGTACTCCGAGATTCCCCCGCAGCCACCGAGCCCCGACACCTGCTGCGAGTTGGAGAGCGTGCCGGCGAACGGCGTGCGGACCTCGATCGAGGTCCAATTGTCGAAGAACGTCTTCTCGAATCCGGGCACGAAGCGATTCACGTCGGCGCGGGCGGCACTGATGTTGGCGTTGTGGAAGTAGCTGAAGTTGAAATAAACACGGTCGCGCGGGATCGGGCTGGCGTTCTCGGTCAGCTTGGTGAAGCCGACGTTGAGGCCGGGCACGAACGCGGTCGATTCGACCTGCACGAGGTAGTCGTAGAAGAGAAACGCGTCCTGCGACGTCTTCGACGCCGCGTCGGCAGGCAGGGCTCCGGAGGCGGCCGCGTCGTAGACCGTCTGCGGATTCTGGTTGGCATACTGCGACGTGGTGAGTTCCGGGCTGGTGGCGAAGATGGTGTCGGCGGTGGCGGTGTACGAGGCGGGTGACTGGACCGGTGTGATCCCCGCTCCCGGCGACGCCCCGCCCACCGGCAGCGTCACCGGCGGCGTGCCCGGCACGTCGCCGAGCGGCTGGGCCGGGAGGACGAACGACGGATAGCCCGCCGCCTGGATCGCCTGGACGCTGTTGAGGCTGCCGTTGGTCAGTGCGTTCGCCGAGGCGCGGAACGGTCCGACGAGCGCGCTCCCGTTGCCGGCGAGCCCCGGCGCGATGATCACGATCCTTCCAACCGCCACGGTCGATGTCGTCGCCGCCGGAGCGCACCCGTCGCCGATGACGCTCGGGGTGTCGGACCAGCTTTCCCGCAGACCGCCGATGTCGAGGTCGGCGAGCGATCGCGACAGGTCGGGGGCGGCGGCCTGGGGGGCCGCGCCGGCGACGTCGGCCGGCACTGTCTCCGGCGGCGCGGGAACGGCAGTTGGCGCGGTGGGTCCGCCGGGAACGGCACTTGGCGGGGCCGAACTACCGGGCACGAAGGGCTGATCGGCCGTGGCAAGTGGCGGCGTGGGAGCCTGGCTGCGCGCCGTGGCCGGTGCCGCGGCCTGTGGCCCGGCGACGGGAGCCCCTGGGACCGCTGGTTCAGCACCAGGAGGGACGATGGCCGTCGGCACCGCGGCCGGTGGCACCGCGGGTGTCGAGGCCGCCGGCGCTGGTGTGCCAGTCGCGGCTGGTGGTGCCGCGGTCGTCACCTGGGCGCGGGCCGCAGGGCAGCCCATCAGGGAGGCAGCGGCGAGGATGCCGTTGAACGCGGCCTGGATAGCGGCCGGTGCCATCCGATGCTCGGCAACACGCGGGCACGCACTCGCCTTGAATCGCATGACGACCCCCCTCGCCGTTCAGGACAGGGAGCGAACCCACCCTGCCAGGGAAAAGGTCGTCAGCATTCCAGGCACACTTCATTCGATCCCTAGCCGCGTCAGACCCACCCCAGGCTGCCACCAGACGTCCGGGAAAGGGTTGCGGGCTGGGGGAACTCTGTCGGGCAGCGACGTCCCGAACCACATGCGGGGCCGCGTGTCGCGTGCGTGTCACCGCGGTTGGCCGGCACCGGGGCGAAGGTCCCCGGGCGGATCGGGACCGCCCGGCCTTCAGCGTGGCGCGTCAGGCTGTGCGGCACCCCCTCCGGGTTGGCCCTCGCCGCGCTGGCCGCCGCCCTGTTTTCCGCCCTGCCTGCCACCGCGACCCCCGCCGCGGTCGGGGCCGCCTTGCTGACCGCCCCCCCGTGCCCGCTGTGCCGACGGGTCGTAGGCCGGATTGGGTTCACGTGGAATCGCCGCCCGGGTTCGCGCCTGCCACTGCTGCAGGGTCGCAGCGAGGGCGGCCGCCTCGCGCGGCCGCTGCTTCGCCAGGTCGTGGCGCTCCCCCGGATCGGCTTCGAGGTCATAGAGCTCACGGTGGCCCCCGTCCTCGAAGAACTCGACGAGCTTGAGGGCGCCGTCACGGACCGCGCTGGCCGGCGGTGCTCCGCCGACATAGCAGGGGAAATGCCAGAACAGTGGCCGCGGGGCGAGCGTGCCTCCGCCGAGCAGCGGCACGAGGCTCTGGCCATCGAGCACGTGACCGCGTGCTGCCGCGGCTCCCGTGAGATCGAGCACGGTGGGGTAGATGTCGATGCTCGAGACCGGCACGTCGACACGTCGCCCGCCGCGGATCCCCGGGCCGGCGATCACCAGCGGCACGCGGATGCCCCCTTCGTAGAGCTGCCCCTTGCCGCCGCGCAGCGGGGCGACGTATTCACGTGTGCCGCCGTTGTCCGACGTGAAGATCACCACAGTCTCGTCCGCGAGTCCGAGTCGTTCGATCGCGTCGAGGACACGGCCGATGGCGGCGTCGAGATCCTCCACGGTGGCGGCGAGCGCGGGATCGGCCCGGGGCTCGTCGGCCGGTGCACGACGGTCGCGCCACCGGGCGAGCACCTCGGGGCGGGGATCGAGGGGGGCGTGCACGGCATGGTCGGCGAAGGAGACGAAGAACGGCCGACTGCGTTCCCGCTCCATGAAGGCGATCGCCTCGTCGGCCAGACGGTCGGAGAGGAACCGGCCGGCGTCGTCGAGGTAGGCGTCCTTCGCGAAGCCCACCGACTCCGGAAAGATCACATGGCCGAACCCCTGCCCTTCCGGCGTGGTCGGGCCGCGGCGACCGCGGCCGAGGGTCCACATCCCGAGAAATGACGCCGCATATCCGCGGCCGGCGAGTGCTTCCGGCAGGGTGACCACCTCGGTCGGCATGTCGGCGAGGCTCTCAGCGGCCATGAGTTTCTGCCACGGGGACCCACGCGGCTGCCGTGGATCGACGACGGTGTAGACCCCGTGGCGCGGTGTCCACTGGCCCGAGAGGAGGCAGGCACGTGTCGGCGCGCAGTTGGGTGCGCTGGCATAGGCCTGCGTGAAGACCACGCCGCGGGCCGCGAGCCTGTCGAGCCGGGGCGAGGCCACGAAGCCGTTTCCCATGAAGCCGACGTCGCGCCAGCCCATGTCGTCCATGAGGAACAGGACGACGTTCGGCGGCCGGCGTTCGGCGGCCGGCGCCGTCGCACCCACCCAGATCGCGAGGGCGAAGCCGAGCGCGGCCAGGGTGCCGCGCGGGCATCCACGATCGCCCGCGGTTCGGCTCATCGTTTCCCCTCGCGCTGCGCCACGACATCGAGCGTGCCGGTGGCGAGGGTGATCCCCTCGATCGCCCGCAGCAGCTCATCCCGGCTGCCCCCCGCCGGAAGTTGGGGAATCTCCCTGAGGGCGTGGACGGTGAGGTGGTAGGTCTTCGGGCCCGGGCCTTGGGAGCAGGGAGGGTCGTAGGCCGGCTGCCGGCGGTCGTTGTGGCCGAGGATGCCGATCAGCCGCGAGTCGCGCGGCAGGGCCCGCACCGTGGCGGGAATGCCGTGCACCACCCAGTAGCTCTTCACGCGGTCGGGGGCCTCGTGCCAGAGGGTCACGGCGTAGCAGCGGGTGCCGGGGGGGCCGGCGCTCCATTCCACCGGTGGCGAGACCTTCGCGCCGTCGCAGGTGAACTCGACCGGCAGGCGGCCATCGGCGCCGACGGCGGGGCTGGTGACGGTGAGCGCCGCGACTCCAGCGGCGGGAACGGGCGGCGACGTGCGCGCCTGCTCGCGACCTTCGCCACGGTCACCGGGAGGGGGGCGTCGCTCGCCGGGAGGAGGACGGTCGGATGGCGGAGCGCCGCGGTCGCCGGGGGGCGGGCCACCGCCACCCTGGCCGGGACCTCGCCCCTGGCCCGCACCGGGCCCCCGGCCTCGTTGCTCGCGCGGCGGTGGGCGCTGGCCGTCGCGCGGCGGGCCACCCTGACCGGGGCCACGGCCGCGGGGCCGTGCCTCCTCGGTGGTCGAGCGCCCCTGCGGATCGGTGTGACGGAAGCTGACGCTGCCATCGGCGCCGAGCGAGTATTCCACGGTCCCCTTCCGGCCGTCGACGTCGTAGGTGAGCTTGCGTGCGGTGGGTGAGGTGAACTCGAAGCCGACGATCCGCGCACCCCGCAGCGGTGGCAGGGCCTCACGCACCCCTTGGGCACGCGGCTGCGGATCGACCTGCCCGTCGCGCTCGGTGACCTCCCCGTGGAACGCGCCGATGAGGTACGGATACTTCTCCGCGGCGTGGTAGTGGTAGCCGATCACCGGGTCGTCGTGACCATGGCAGGCATCGAGCGGCTGCAGCGGTGAGCCGTCCGGTTCGGTGAGCCCGTAGACCGGATAGCCGTCGAGCGCCCAGGCCACCGGCTTCCCCTTGCCCACGATCTTCTCCAGATGGAGCGGGGCGATGTGGTAGTGGTAATCGTCGGCCCGACCGCAGTGGCCGCCGTAGTCGTCCAGCTCGCCGATCGCGAACGCATCATCGCCACGGTTGTTGAGCGGATTGAAGATCGGGATGCCGTTGACCGCGACGGCGATCGCCCCGCGGAGAAAGCGGTTGCGGGTCGAGGCCGGGGTGGCCGCCGGTACAGGCTGGAGGGGGATGCGCCAGGCGTTGTCGCCGGTGTAGGGCTGGGGGAGCGGCACCTGCTGCTGCCAGGCGCGGATCCCGACCATCAGCGGATGGTCGGGGATCCCGTTGCCCTCGACGAAGAAGAACTTCCCGTCGCTGCGGGTGGCGATCGCGCGCCGCTCGACGAACGGCGCGAACGCCGCGGCGATGTCACTGCCGCCGGCGGCACGCCGTGCCGCCACCAGGTGGACGCGGGCCCCGGTCTCCGTCGCGGAGGGCGTGTCGGCCACAGCCCGGGCTGCCCGGCGGGCCACGAACGGGTTGTCCGGCCCGTCCTCACCGTGCCCACCGGGGTGGGCGGCGCCGCGGACGCCGGTGAGGGCCAAGGCCGGGAGGAGCACGGCGACGACCACGGTCGCGAGTGGGGATCGGTTTCGAATCATCGTCATCGTGCTCCCTTGCCTTGCGCATTGCCCATCCGACCGCCACCCCCTTGTTTCCGCGGCGGAGGGGGCGCGGCCGGGTCGAAGTCGGGATTCGGTGCCGGCATGCGCGCGTCGACCGCCGCCAGATAGCGATCGAGCCGCTGCCGCAGATCGCGGGCGACGTCGGCACGCGCGGGGGCGAGATCCTGCCGTTCCCCTGGATCGGCGACGAGGTCGAACAGTTTCGCCGCGCCGTCCTCGAAGAACTCGATGAGCTTCATGTCGCCGACGCGAATCGCGGCGTGGGGCGTGTGCCCGCTTTGGTAGTGCGGAAAATGGAACACGAGTCCATCGACTGCGCGGGGCACGGTGCCGGTGCCTCCCTGCGCCAGGAGCGGCGCGAGGCTGCCCCCCTCGAGGCCGGCGGGGAGTTTGTCCACCGGCACGCCGGCCCAGTGACAGAAGGTGGGAAACAGATCCCAGCCGACCACCGGCACCCGGCAGAACGAATCGGCCTTCACACCCGGGCCGCGGACGATGAAGGGCACACGGACGCCCCCCTCCCAGACCGAACCCTTGCCACCGGTGAGGCCGGTGCGCCGGCCGCCACCGCCGCCGCCACCGGACCCGTTGTCGGAGGTGTAGATCACATACGTCGTGCCGGCCAGTCCGAGCCGGTCGATGGCGTCGAGCACGCGGCCCACGCCCGTGTCGAGATCCTCGGTGATCGCCGCCCGCTCCAGCTGCCGCCCCGCGCCGTTGGCGTTGGCGTATCTGCGCTTGGTTGCCTCGAGGGCGTTTTCCGGGGCATGGAGGGCGTTCCAGGAGAGTTGCACGAAAAACGGCTTCCCGGCGTCGCGTGCCTTCTGCATGAATGCGTCGGCACGCGCGGCCATGCCGAAGATGTCGACCGGATTGGGGTCGGTGAACCGGAAGGCCTGCTCGTTGCCCACGTCGCCATCGTGCTCGTCGTAGCCGTTGGCACCGGGACCGCCGCCGCCGATGTGCCACTTGCCGTAGTGGGCCGTGGCGTAACCCGCCTGGCGGAGCATGTCGCCGACGGTGATCGCGGCCGCGGGGATGTCGCGGATGTCACGCGGCTCGAGGAGACGGTGACCGGTTTCCGGGGGCGCGGCTTTCGTCCAGTGGAGCGCCGCCGGCGTCCGGCCGCACTGGATGCTGATCCGCGACGGTGAGCAGACCGGCGCCGGGGAATAGGCGTCGGTGAAGCGCATCCCCTGATGGGCGAACGCCTCGAGCCGTGGGGTGTGGAACAGCGTGCTCTTCGAGCCGTCGATGTCGGGGGCCATCGCCACCGAGAGGCCGTCCCAGCCCTGGTCGTCGGCGAGCATGAGGACGATGTTCGGTGGTCGGGGCGGTGCGGCGATCGTGGCGGACCGCCCGACGACGAGGGCCGTCACGAGGAACAGGGCGGGGTGCCGAAGGCAACGCATCGGTACGGGTCTCCGGGGACGGCGGTCATTCCCAATCGGTCGGACGGTCGGGCTCGTGGTGGGCACGGTGGTCGAAGAAGTCGGGGCCGAGATCGGCTTCGGCGACCAGTTCGAGGGCCACCGCCGGTGGCCCGCTCCCCTCGCCCTGGGGTTCCCGCTGCAGCCCGTGCAGCTCGATGCGGCGTGGCACGCCGGCGGCATCGAGCCAGAGCCGCACCACGTCGGGACCGCGGCCCCGGGGGTTGCGGCGCCGGGCCTCGAGAACCTGTACCGCGTCGGCGGGAGCGGCGATACCCGCCGCGCCGACGCTGAGCCGGTATCCGCGGCGGAGCCCGTCGAGGCCGCTGGTGAGATCGAGGAACGGAATCTCGTCGCGCTCGCCGGGAACCCCGCGACGGAAGCGACGGGTGTCGTGGCTGAGATGCACCGACCCGCGCGGCGGCACCGACCAGCCGATCGTGCCGTCGCTGCCGTTGACGAACAGGGTGCCGTCGGCGAACCGGCGCATCAGCACGAAGGCATCGCTGCCGCGGACGAACAGCCGCCCGCCGTCGATCCCCGGCTTGCGCCCTCCCCGCCCCGACGGGACCGGGGCCGGTGGTCCCTCCGGTCCATGGTCGATCACGCGGATCAGGTACTCGCGATCGACCCGCAGCGCCGTCGCCGCCCGTGCCCGTTCGAGCGATCCCGCGGCGGCCCACGCCGGCGAGACCGCCTGCCGGGCGAACACACCGATGGCGACGAGCAAGGCGACGGCGGCGGCGGCCGGAAGCAGCCGACCCGTGCCGAAGTGGGGAGACCGGCCGGGGATCGCGACCGGGGTCGGCCCGACCGCCGGGTCGCGCGCGGCGCGGAACAGGTCGCCGAGCCGATCGTGGAGGAGGACACTGCGCACGAAGTGCGCCGCCGCGGCGGGGTCGGCGGCGAGGCGCTGATCGAGGCGCGCCGCCGCGTCGGCCGGGAGGCCGTCGTCGAGATGCCCGTCGATGAGTTGCTGGAGATCGTCCACCCGTCACCCGTGTCGGCCGCGTGCCGTCAGCCCGGAACCGTGGCGCGGTGCTCGATGCATTCGCGGAGACGGTCGCGCACCCGCTGCAGTGCCTTCGCCACCGTATTGGCGGTCATCCCCATCAGCGGCGCGATCGCCGCCGGCTTGAGGTCGTCGCCATAGCGGAGTTCGCAGAGGCGGCGCGCCCGGCCGTCGAGCGTGCGCACGCAGTCGCGCAGCCGGTCGAGGCGGTGCATCTCCTCGCTGGACAGATCGGTGAAGGCCGCCTCCACCCGGTCGAGCGCCGCCGTGTCGAAGCAGAGGCGCTCGCGGCCCCGGCGGCGCAGGTAGAGCCCGACCTGGTTGCGGGCGACGCCGATCGCCCAGGGGACGAACGGTCGCTCCGGATCGTAGCGATCGAACGACTCGATGACCGCCACCGCCACCTCCTGCAGCACGTCGTCGCGGTCACGGAAGTCACGGACAATTCCCGTGATGAAGGCCGACACCGCCGGCTGGGCCAGCGTCCAGAGTCGCGTCGCAGTCCGGAGTCGCTCGTCCATGATGCTGGTGCAGTGACCGTGATGCTGGCCAGTGGCGGGAATGCCGGTCCAGTCGCGATGCGCGACTGGACCAGCCGGCAGCGCCGCGGCACCCGCCGCACGCCGGCATTCCGGCCACCACCCATTCCTTATCCGCCGGGGGCAATTCGTGACCGCACCGCCGCGACAGAGCCGATCGACTTCAAACGCCCGTCAGGGCCCGCAGGTCGCGTTCGAGGACGTCGAGACGGTCGGTGAGGGCCCGTTTGGTGGCGGCGAGAGCCTCCGCCGGTCCGGGGGGGGCGACGGCGAAGAGATAGAACTTGATCTTCGGCTCGGTGCCCGACGGGCGTGCCGCGAGGCAGTTTCCCAGCGGCGGAAACCGGCCCCCAGGCTCGGTTCCCGCTTCGGGCAGTCCGGCGAGGTCGAACATCACGAGATCCCCCTGACGGCCGGTGAACACGGGGCCGCTGAAGCCGTGCATCGCCCCCCCCGGCCGTCCGCTCGCCAGAGTGCCGTAGTCGCGGATCCGGACCACCTCCAGGCCCGCCAGCGCCGCCGGCGGTGAGGCGCGGAGCGCGGCCATGATCTGCCGCATCCGGTCCATGCCGGCGGCCCCCGGCAGGGTGATCGAGACCTGGCGCTCGAGGTGGCAGCCATGGGCGACGAAGAGCGCGTCGAGGCGCTGGTGGATCGACAGACCGGCGGCTTTGCAGGTCGCCGCCAGTTCGGCCATGAACAATGCGGCCGCAGCGGCATCCTTGTCGCGGACGTGAGTGCCCCCCTGGTAGCCGTGCGATTCCTCGCAGCCGAACACGAACCGTTCCGGGCCGATGCGGTCGAGTTCGCAGTTGATCCACTTGAAGCCCACCTGCAGGTCATCGACGACGGCGGCGCGGTGGGCCTCGGCGACGCGGCGCACCAAGCCGGTGGTGACGAGCGTGGTGATCACCGTGTCGGCGGGACGCCGCAGCCCGCGCTCCGTGCGGGTGGCAAGGACATGATCGGCGAGCAACGCCCCGAGTTGATTGCCGGTGAAGGCCTCCCAGCCGCTCCCCGGGGACGTCGTCAGCGGGGCAGCCGCTCCGAGGCGGTCGCAGTCGGGATCGCTCGCGAGCACCAGATCGTCGCCGCGGGCAACCGCCTCGGTGATCGGCCCGGCGAGGACCTGGGGATTCTCCGGATTGGCGACGTGGCCGGGCACGTTGGGGAAGTCGCCGTCGGGTTGCTCGTGGGGCCCGTAGAGGCGCAGCCGGGAAAACCCCGCGCCGTGCAGCACCGGCACGACCGCGGTCGCCCCCACGCCGTGGAGGGGCGTGTAGAGGATCGACACGTCACGCGGTCCGGGCGATGCCTGCTGCAATTCGGCCGCGAGGAAGGCCGCGTCGATCGCCTCCTCGACGAAGTGGACGCGCCCGGCGGCGACCCCGGCCTCGAACGGCTCACGATGCACCGTCTCCACCGTCATCACCCGTTCGATGATTCCCTTGTCGTGCGGTGGCAGCACCTGCACGCCACCCGCCCAGTACACCTTGACCGCGTTGTCGCTCGGGGGATTGTGGCTGGCGGTGACCATGATCCCGCAGCTGCTGCCGGTATGGCGCACGGCGAACGACAGTTCGGGGGTGCTGCGATGGCCACGGAGGAAATGGATGCGGAATCCCGCCGCCAGCAGCACCTCGGTACAGAGGCGTGCGAAGTGTTCCGACCGGTGCCGCGTGTCGTAGGCGATCGCGCAACTCGGCTCCGTCCCCGGGGCGGCGATGCCGCGCACGTAATCGGCGAGCCCCTGGGCGCTTTCGCCGATCGTGCGGTCGTTGATGGCGTTGGAACCGACGGGAAACATCAGGCCGCGCCGTCCGCCCGTGCCGAAGGGGATCACCGTCCAGAAGACGTCGTCGAGCCGCTTCCAGCCCTCCGGCGCGACCGTCGCGGCGCCGATCAGCCGCGCCAGTTCGCCGGCGAACTCGGCATACCGCGGTGCGGTGAGCCATTGGCGGATCGTCGTTGCGGAGTGGTCGGTGAGGTGACCGGCCGCGTGGGCGGCGGCGACGGCGGCAAGGTGCTGTTCGAGCGCGGCGGCGGTCATCGGGACGGGGCCTCTGGTTGGGGGACGGCAGGGGGTGGGGCCGGTTTTATACTTCGCGTCGCTTCCTCCCCACCATGACCCACACCCCGAGGCTTCCCCCGTGCCCGAGTCCCAGCCCAGTCCCGGATCCCGGCCCGTTCCCGAATCACTGATCGTGAGCGTGTCGGGGCTGCGTGGGGTGGTCGGCGAGTCGCTCACCGCCGAGGTGGCCGCCCGCTACGCCGGTGCGTTCGCCGCCACGCTCCCGCCGGGACCGGTGGTCGTCGGCCGCGACGGACGGACGCATGGCCCGATGCTCGTGGCGACGATCGTCGAGGCGCTCGTGAACGCCGGGCGTGACGTCCTCGACTGCGGCGTCGCGGCGACCCCCACCGTGGGGATCGTCGTCGCCGCCGAGCGGGCCGCGGGCGGGATCCAGGTGTCGGCCAGCCACAATCCCGCCCGCTACAACGGCATGAAGCTGTTCTCGGCGTCCGGTCGCGTGCTCACCGCGGCGGCGGGGGGGGGGGTGCGCGATCGCTTCGAGCAGCCGCCGGCCGCGCCCGCGGTGAGCGGGCCGCACGGCTGCCTGCGGACCGTCGATGGCACCGCCGCCCACATCGCCCGCGTCCTCGCCCGCGTCGATGCCGCGGCGATCCGCCGCCGCGCGGTGCGCGTCTGGATCGACTGCTGCCACGGCGCCGGGAGCCGGGTCGCGGTGCCGCTCCTCGAGGCGCTGGGGTGCACGGTGGTCATCGAGGGGGGGGAACCGGACGGGCGCTTCACCCATCCGCCGGAGCCGGTGGCCGGGAACCTCGCCGCGCTCCTGCCGCGGATCGCCGCGGTCGGGGCCGACGTCGGCTTCATCCTCGACCCCGATGCCGATCGGTTGGCGATCGCCGATGCCACCGGCCGCTGGCTCGGTGAGGAGGCGACGCTGGCGCTCGCGGTCGATGCGGTGCTGGCCCGGTCGCCCGGCCCCGTGGTCGTCAACTGCTCCACCAGCGGGATGACCGCCGCCATCGCCGCACGCCACGGCGTGCCCTGCCACGCGACCGCCGTGGGGGAGGCCAACGTGGTCGAAGGGATGGTCGCGGCCGGTGCCGTCATCGGTGGGGAGGGGAACGGTGGCGTCATCGACCCGCAGGTGGTGCTGGTCCGCGATGCCGCGGTCGGGATGGCGCTGGTGCTCGAGCGGCTCGCGACCGGGGTGAGTGTGGCGGAGCTCGCCGCCGGTCTGCCACGGATGGTGATGCTCAAGGAGACGGTCGACCTGCCGCCCGATCGCGGTGCCGGCCGTGGTCTCGGGGCCGTCGATGCCCGGCTGGTGGCCGCCTTCCCCGCGGCCCGGGCGTCGCGGCTCGATGGGCTCCGCCTCGATTGGGACACCGGCTGGCTGTTGGTCCGCGCGAGCAACACGGAGCCGATCGTGCGCCTCGTCGCCGAAGCCGACAGCCGGCAGGGGGCGGCAGCCGCCATCGGCCGTGCCCGGGAGGCGATCGCCGCGGCCTGAGCGCCCCGGGGCATCCGCCGGACGACCGCACGGAGCCCACGGCGGTCGACGCTCTGCTACCGGCGCACGAGCACGTGCGAGCCGGGGCCGAGGATGTCGACCATCTCCGCGAAGTCCCGGGTCGCCACCAACACGGTGGTGCCGACCGCGGCGTCGGTGAGGGTCGCCGGATCGTCGACCGCCTCGATCGCGAGCCCATCGGCGAGCACGAGCGAACGCGGTGCGCCGGTCGCCTGGTCGGTGGGAAGCCCGGTGGGGCGGACGTCGATCACCGCCACCGAGGAACCGATCCGGTCGGCCACACCCCGGCCGAGAACCACGGGGAAACTGCCCGCGTAGTGGCCGGCCACCTGGAGGCTCAGCCGCCGCCGCGAGACGCTGATCACCGCATCGATCGGACCGCGGACGAGCTTGAGGTGCTCACCGGGGACGAGCTGAGCAGGATCGCCGATGCCGTTGATCTTCGCCAGCAACTGCCACGGCACCTGCAGCGGCAGCGCGATCGTCTGCAGCGTCTGCCCGGCCGTCACCACGTGCGCCGGCATGAGGAGATCCTGCTGTGAGTAGACGACGGTCCCGGCCAACTGTCCGAGCAACTCGTCGAGTCGCTGGCTCTCCTCGGGGCCGAGCGACGGGTCGTCGTACCACACCGAGAGCACAGACAGGGCCTCCGCATAATGGGCGGAGGCGAGCTTCTGATGGGCATCGGCCCAGGCCGCGGCGAAGGCCGCCGACCCGGCCGGAGCGACCGTGGCCTGCCGACCTGCCGAAAGCACGGTGCCGGCGTCGGCACCCGGTGAACCGGGGGGCGCGATCGCAGACGCGACGACCGCCGCGGCTCCGGCGGTCGGCACCGGGGCGGCCGGTTGGACAGGGGTGGCTGAAGGGGGTGATGCGGTCTGCGCCGTCAGCGGCGCGGGAGGCACTGCCCCCGCCACTGGTGCTGCAGCGGCCTGGGCGGCGAGGTACGTGGCCGATTGATCGGCCGCTGCGGTGATGGCCGGAGGCGGCGAGGGTGGGTTCGGAGAGGAAGCGACCGGTGCCGGCGGAGCGCCCGGCGGTGCCGGGGCAGCCGGCGCGGCGGCGAACACCGGTAAGGGCGGGGGATCGTTCGGCATCTCCATGGCGACGGGCGCGGGGGCGTCGGTTGCCGGCCCGGCCGCCGAGCCACCGCTGCGGATCATCGTCGCGGCGCCGTAGACGATCATCCCCAGCAGGCCGAGGACGACCAGCGGCTTGACCGTTTCGAGCAGGTCGCTGCTGCGGCCCCGCCGGCGGCCGCCTCTGGAACGGTGTGACATGGCGCAACTCTTCCCGGGATTCTGGGTCGGGGGAGGGATCCTAGGTGCCGGGGCCCGATCGTGCCAGAGCGGTTGGCGGCGGTGATTCGCGACTGGGGGGGCTGCGCTGACGTGGGGGGTCGGGCCGGGGATGCCGGTCGGCACGATGCCGGCTTCTGGCCCGGGGGTGTATCATCCCGAGTCGAGGAATGCGGCCCCATCAGTCCGGGATTCTCGCCCCTGCTCCCCGCAATCGGGCCACCGCTCGTCATGCCGAAGCGCAATCTCCTCCTTGTCTGCCTGATGCCCGTGATCTGCCTCGTGGCATGGGCGGCGCGCGATCGTGGGGCGCATGGACGGCGTTTCGGGGAGGTGCTGACGGCGATCGATCGCAGCTACATCGAGCCAGTCGATGAGGCGCGGCTGTTTCACCGGGCGATGGACGGCGTGTTCGCGGGGCTGGACGAGCATTCGGCCTACGTGACCGATCGCGAACTCGACGAGCTCGATGCCGCACTCAACCAATCGTTCGGTGGCGTGGGGCTGCAGTTGTCGTCCGATCCGCGCGACGGCACGATCGTCGTCGACGAGCCGGTGGTGGCAAGCCCCGCCTGGCGGGCCGGCATCCAGACGGGTGAGCGCATCACCGCGGTCGACGGCGCCGCCGTCCAGGGGCGTGCGCTCCGCGACGTCGTCGCCCTGCTCCGGGGGCGCCCCGACACCCCGGTGACAGTCGAACTGGCCCGGGCCAGCGACGATCCCGAGGTGATCACCGCCGACGACGGCCGCCCGCTCGGCAGCCGCACGGTGGTGCTCACCCGGGAGTTGGTGCGCACGGAGAGCGTGCTCGGTGACCGGAGGCGTGACGACGGTGGGTGGGAATGGCGGCTGGAGGGTGACGAACATGTGGCTCTGGTGCGGATCGTGTCGTTCGGCGAGCGGACCGTCGCCGAACTCGATGCGGCCCTCGACGCGATCACCGCCGGCAGCCCGCCCGTGGCCGGTTTGATCGTCGATCTGCGCGGCAACCCCGGTGGTCTGCTGACGGCGGCCGTCGATGTCTGCGACCGGTTCCTCGACCGGGGTGTGATCGTCTCCACCCGGGGCCGGCGCCCGCCGCAGCTCGGCACCGGCGGGGCGCCGGTCGGGCCTCCCGGCAGCGAGCGAGGATCGTTGGAGGTCCGCCGTGCCACGGCCGGCGCCGTGTTCGCCGACCTGCCCGTGGCGGTGCTCATCGACGGACTCACCGCGAGTGCCGGCGAGATCGTCGCCGCATGCCTGCAGGACAACGGCCGCAGCGTGACCGTCGGCAGCCGCTCCTTCGGCAAGGGGACCGTCCAGTCGCTGCTGCCGCTCGCCGACGGGCGCAGCCTGCTCAAACTCACCACCAGTGAATACGTGCGTCCCAGCGGGGAACCGATCCACCGGCGGCCGCACCACACCGATGCCGATCGATGGGGGGTGAGCCCCGACCCTGCCGGTTCGCTGACCCCGATGGGCGAATCCCTGGAACGGCTCCTGGCGTGGCGGCGGGCCCGCGATCGGGCCCCGCGCACCGATCGTGGCGCCGTGAGATCGGCCGACGATTCCAACGATCCGGCCGCCGCGCTGCCGCGGCATGCCGATCCGGTGTTGGGAAGGGCTCTCGTGCTCCTCGGTGCCGGCGCGGGTGACGGCGAAACCGACGGCGGTTCGGCTCCCGGGTTCGATGCCGACCTGACGGCCCCGCTGGTGGCCGACCCGGTCCGCTGACGCGGCGGACGGTCGCCTCCCCGGCACCGGTGCCAGGGCGATCACTGCGAGCCCGGAAGGTCGTCCCGCGGGGCGAGAAGCTGGGCGCGCACCTCGGCCGCCAGATAAAAGCTCCCTGCCACGCAGATGCTGCCGCGACGGCCGGCCAGGCGGCGGGCCAGGGCCAGTGCCGCGACCGGGGGCTCCGCCTCGTGCGGCCGGGCCACCCCGGCACGTGCGCAGGCCGCGCGGAGGCGGTCGAGGCTCGTCGCCCGGGGGCTGGTGGAGAACCGGGTGAGGACGACGTGGTCGAAGGCGCCGGCCACGATCGTGACCATCGTTTCGATCTGTTTGTCGTCGCTGGCTGCGAACACGAGCACGCGCGGTCGCAACCGGTCGATGGCCGGTGCCACGGTGTCGACCAGGGCACGGATCGACGCGACGTTGTGGGCCGCATCGACCACGACCAGCGGCCGGTGAGCGAGCACCTCGACGCGTGCCGGCAGACGGGCGGTGGCCAGGCCGCGGGCGACCGCCGCCGGCGGGATCCGGAATCCGAGGCGGTCGAGGCGCCGCGCCGCCACGACCGCGAGCGCCGCATTGGCGGCCTGATGGGCACCGGGCATCGCCAACGCGTATTCGATCGGTCCCGGCGCGAATCCGTCTGCCGGTGGGGTGAGCCACAGCCGGCCACCGTCGACATCCATGGTGCCGCGCGCCCCGGCATGGAAGTCGCGGCCGATCTCGCTGAGAGGCGCCCGCCGCCGCCGGGCGGTGGATTCGATCACGCGCCGTGCGGTGGCGGCGGTGACGCCGCTGATCACCGGCACGCCGCGGCGGATGATGCCCGCCTTCTCGACCGCGATGCGGCCCACCGTCCGGCCGAGGAGCTGCATGTGGTCGAGACTGATGCTCGTGATGATCGAGACCACCGGATTGCAGGTGTTGGTCGCGTCGAGCCGGCCGCCGAGCCCCGTCTCCAGGACCGCCAGCGGCAGCCGTTCCCTGGCAAAATGGACGAACGCCGCCGCGGTGACCACCTCGAACCAGGTCGGGCCCCGGCCGCCACGCCTGGCGGCGGCGGCGTCGAGGGCATCGACGACGGGCATCACCATGGCGAATACCCGCAGCAGGTCGGACTCCGCGATCGGCCGGCCGGCGACGCAGATCCGTTCCTCGAGCCGGTGGACGTGCGGCGAGAGATAGAGCCCCACCCGGTGTCCGGCGGCGCCGAGGATCGCGGCGAGCATCGTCGCGGTCGATCCTTTGCCCTTGGTCCCGGCGAGGTGGACCGCCGCGAACGCGTCCTGGGGCCGCCCCAGCGCCGCGAGCAAACGCCGCATGCGCACCAGACCGAAGGTGCCCCCGCCCGAGGTGGTGGGGACGACGCGTTCGTGGTTCACCCGCCGGTCGAGCCAGGCGACCAGCTCGGCCCGGGTGGGAACCAGCCCCGGCTTCCGCGGTGAGGGCATCTTGCGCAGGCTCCCTGGATTGTGCCTGCTGCGAGTGTAGCCACCCAACGGAGGTGAAGCGGTCTTGATTCCACCGGGTCCGCCCGCCGACTCTCCGCGCATGCATTCCGCCGTTCCCCGACCCGTACCGAGCCCCGCCGCAACCGGCCCCGGCCGGCGGCGCACCGTCGCCCGTGCCGTCTGGGGTGCTGCCTGGATGGTCCTGGCGGTCGCTCGGTCGCTGATGGGTGTGGAGATGCTCCCGCCCGTCGAGGAGCCGCCGCCGGTGATGTACCTCCCCGACCCCCAGGGGCCTGGTGGGTTCGTCGGTCTGCCGCCGGCGATCGATCCCGAGCCGCTTCCCGCCTGGCCGCGGTGGTTCGCGTCCGCCAACGGCTTGGTGATGACACGGTCCCTGCCGGACGGGACCGCCACGATGCTGCCGGTGGCCGGCGTCGGTCAGCTCTCCACCGCCGACGCCGGGGCCACCTGGCCGGGTGGTGTCGAGTTGCGGCTCGGCCGCTGGTTCGGGCCGTGGCAGCAGCAGGCGGTGGAATTGGTCTACTGGGGGGTCTACGACCTCGGCTCGAGCGCCAGCCTCGCCGCCGCGCCGCCGGTGATCGCGGCGATTCCCCAGGCCGCCGGGGTGAGCGTGGCAGGGCTGCCGGCAGCGACCTGGCTGGACAACGGCTCGCTGCAGCAGGTGAGCCGGTCCGACATCGTCAACGACGTCGAGATCAACTGGATCCACTCCCTCGGCCCCCGGCCGGAGTTCCCGCCGCGGCGCGAACGGGTCACCGTGGCCTGGCTGGCGGGATTCCGCTTCTTCCAACTCGGCGACACGCTCACCGCCGTGACCACCGCCGGCAACCCCGCATCCGGGGCGCTGATGCTGCAGGTGGCGACGAACAACAATCTGTTCGGTGGGCAGGTGGGGGGGCGGTTCGACTGGCGTTTCGCCGACCGCTGGCGGTTCCAGGCGGTGCCGAAGGTGATGATCGCCGGCAACGCGCTGACCAACACCACCACGCTCATCGGCCCGGGGGGCACCCCGGCGTTGTTCGCCGACGGAAGCCCCGTGAACGTCCATGCCACCGGGGGTGTGTTCGCCTGGCTCGGCTCATTCGACGCGGCCGTGGCCTGGGACATCACCGACCACTGGAGCCTGTCGTTGGGCTACCGGCTGGTGGGGGTGGGCAACATCGCGCAGGCCGACGGCCAATGGCCCGAGGTGATCGCCACACCCGGGGGGCTCTCGTCGATCAGTGCGGGCAGCAGCACGCTCGTCCACGGCGGTTTCGCCGGTTTCGAGAGCCGTTACTGAGCGCCGCCTTCAAGCGGAACAAGCCGAGCCGACCGGCGAGGCTTCAAGCGGAACAAGCCGAGCCGACCGGCGAGGCTTCAAGCGGAACAAGCCGAGCCGACCGGCGAGGCTTCAAGCGGAACAAGCCGAGCCGACCGGCGAGGCTTCAAGCGGAACAGTAGTCGATCGCCCGTGCGATCTCACTCTTGAGCTGCGGCCGGGCCACGATCCGGTCGATGAAGCCGTGCTCGAGGAGGAATTCGCTGGTTTGGAACCCCTTGGGGAGTTCCACGCGGATCGTGGCCTTGATCGTCCGCGGACCGGCGAAGCCGATCCGCGCCCGAGGTTCGGCGAACACGAGATCCCCGAGCGAGGCAAAGCTTGCCGCCACGCCCCCCATCGTCGGATTGGTGAGCACCGAGATGAACAGGCGGCCGGCCTGGGAGTGACGGGCGAGGGCGGCCGACACCTTGGCCATCTGCATCAGCGACAGGATTCCCTCGTGCATCCGCGCCCCGCCCCCCGAGGCGCTGATGATGATCAACGGCAGGCGTTCGGTGGTCGCCCGTTCGGCGAGCCTGGTGAGCCTTTCGCCCACCACGCTCCCCATGCTGCCCATGATGAACGACGAGTCGGTGACCCCGCAGGCCACGCGGCGGGCGCGGATCATGCCGGTGCCGGTGAGGGCGGCATCCGACAGGCCGGTCCGCTTCTGTTCCGACACCAATCGCTCGGCGTAGCCCTTCTTGTCGCGGAAACCGAGCGGGTCGGTGGGGCGCAGCGATGCGTCCCACTCCTCGAACGTGCCGGCATCGAGCAGTTGGGCGATCCTCTCCGCCGCGGAGACATACCAGTGGTAGCCGCATTGCGGGCAGACGTTGAGGAGGGCGGCGGCCTGCTTGCGGTAGATCGTCGCCTGGCAGCCATCGCACTTCTGCCAAAGCCCCTCCGGAACACCGCGCTTCTCCCGCGGGCCGCGGCTGCCTGGCAGGGCGGCCGGGGGCACCCCGTTGGCCTGCGGTGAAAGCGATCGTTCCATTGGCGTGCGAGTGGGGGGCTGGCGATGGGTTCCGGGGAGGTGCTCCGCGGAAGCCAGTGTAGTCCCCACCGGCCGGCGCGGCAGCGCCGCTTCGTCAGCGGCTTGCCCCGCTCAGGGCAGCATGAGCGCGGCGCTCGAGGTCGAGGATCGCCGCTCCGTAATCCGCCGCCTGCACGACGGCACTTCCCGCGACGATCAATTCGGCGCCGGCGGCAGCTGCGGGGCCGATCGTGGCGAGGCTCACCCCACCGTCCACCCCGAGTCGGAGTTGCTGCGGGGAACTGCGGCGGGCGGCGAGCCAACGCAGTTTGTCGAGCGCGAGGGGTTCGAATGCCTGCCCGCCGAGTCCCGGTTCGACGCTCATCACCAGCACCCCGTCGCAGGCCTCGAGCCAGGGAGCCAGCCGCTCCACCGGCGTGCCCGGGCTCACCGCGAGATGGCCGCGCACGCCATGGTCGGCGATCCGCTGCAGGGTGGCGCCCGGGTCACGCAGCGCCTCGACATGGACGGTGAGGATGTCGGCGCCGGCACCGGCGTATTCGCCGATCACGCGGTCGGGGTCCTCGACCATGAGGTGGACCTCGAGCAGCAGCCGAGTGGCCCGTCGCACCGCCTCGACGACCACGCGGCCGTAGGTGAGCTGCGGCACGAAACGACCGTCCATGATGTCGAGATGGAGGCCGGCGGCTCCACCGGTCTCGAGCCGCTGCACCTCATGGGCGAGGTGGCCGAAGTCACAGAGCAACAGCGCCGGCAGGACAACCGGCAGCGCGCGACCGAGTTGCGGTTCGAGATCGGTCGCAGGCCGTCGCGATGGATGGTGGGCGTGCATGCCGGAAGCGGGTGACGGGGGCACTCAGCGACCGCCGGTCGGGGACGAGTGCGTCGACCGCAGCGGGATGTCGAGAACCAGTTCCGGTGGGCCCGCATCGGCACCGCTGATCGCGATCCCGAAGCTCGACGACTCGCCCTCACCGGGGGGTTCGACGTGCGACATCCGCTCCTTGCGGGAGACCAGAGCATCGCCGGCGACCGGGGCATCGAGGCGTTCGATCATCTTGCGGATCGGGCCACGGGTCTGCGGACCGGAGCGCTCGACGAGCGCCTTGCGGGCGGCCTCCGCCTCAGCGGCTCCGTCGGCGGCCTGTGACGTGAGTCTGGCCGCCTGCGCCGCGAAGGCATTGCGGGCCAGGAGGCGCACGTCGTCGGTCGGCTGGGGAACGGCCACGACGAGGAGTTTTTCCTCGCCGGCCGGTTCGCCGAACTCGAGGAAGTCCCCCTCCGGGAGCGAGAGTTCCTCTCCCTCGCGCACCAGTCGCGGCTGTTCGTCCTGGGCCGGCACGAGGCACACCCGGTCGCCGGTCGGGCCCTCGTTGAACACGTAGACGTAGACGTCGTCCTGCGGCTTGATCCGCACCAGGAACGAGTCTCCCACGCGGAAGGTGTGCTGGGCGGGATCGACCGGCTGCTCGCGGCCGTTTTCGTCGATGAGGATCACCGTGTACTCGAGGGCGATCGACGAGAGATCGTGCGGCAGTTTCTTGCGGACGATGTTGCGGGAGCGGGTCGACCCGGAGTCGGTCACCGCCGTGGTGGCAGCCGTGCCCGGAGCGCTGCCCACGGTGGCATCGGCTGTCCCGGCCGACGGGACCGCTCGGACCGGCGGGGCGGGGGACGCGGAGGAGGGGGGCGTCGCACGCGACGAACAGCCCGGACCACACGTGATCAGTGCGACGATCGCGGTCCCGGCAAGGCCCAGCGAACGCCCGAGCGATGGCGAATGCACCGAGGTAGCCATGACGGCGACTCCGAAGTGGGCAAGCTTGACGGCTTCCAACGTCCGGAGCATACCACGGGCACGACCCCTCGATGGCGGCGGCGCGTCACCCCGAGAAGGAGCCATTCGTGAAACAGCCGCTGTGGTTGGCGATCTCGCGTGATCGGGCCCCCTGTTTCTCCGGTCCCCTCGCCGGCACCGTGGAGCTCGGAAGAATCGATCCGTCACGGGGTGGTGCCGAGCGGCTGTTCGTGCCATCACCCGGAGCAGGGGTCGTGCGGCTCCCGATCGCCGATGCCACCCAGAGCGAGATTTCGCGGCGACAGATGCAGATCGTCCCGCTCGATGGCGCCCGCGTCCGGCTCACCAACCTCAGCGCCACGCTGGCCGTGCCGTGCGGGGATGGCACGCTGGCCCCGGGCGGGTCCGCGGATCACCCCCTGCCGGTGGAGGTGGTCATCGGCCGCGTGACGGTGGTGATCGCGGGCGCACCCCCCGCCGAGGTGCCGGCGGGAGAAGCGACGCCGGTCGCATCCCCCCCGACGGCGACCTTGTCGACGATTCTCGCCGATCTGCCCGCCAGCAAGGCGGATTCGATGGTGGCGTGGTGGCGGCAGGTGATCGACGTGCTGCAGAGTGCGTCGCACTCCGACGACTTCTACCAGAAGGCGACGCAGGCGCTCGTGCAATTGGTGGGGCTCGACGTCGGGGCGGTGTTCGTCTTCGAGGGCGATCGCTGGGTGCCGCGTGCCACGCTCGCCCGCGGGAGCCATTCCTCGCGGCCGAGCACGAGCGTGCTGGCCACCGTCCGCGAGTCGGGCAAGCCCTTCGTCCAGAGGGTGGCGAATTCGTCCGACGTGTTCTCGAGCATGGCGACCATCGACGCAGTGGTCGCCGCGCCGATCCTCGACCGGCGCGGCGACGTGATCGGTGCCCTCTACGGCCACCGCTCGCGCGAGGAGGCGAAGGGGGGCGAACCGGAGATCAGCCACCTCGAGGTGTTGCTCGTCGAGGCGCTCGCCAGTGGCGTGGCCACGGGGTTGTCGCGGTTGGAGGAACAGCGCCAGAAGCTCGAGGAGCAGCGACTGAAGAAGGCACAGCAGGCGACATTCGAGCAGTTCTTCGGCAAGGAGCTGGCCGTGGAGCTCGAGCGCGACCCCGACATGCTCCGGGGGCGCGAGACGGATGTCACGGTGCTGTTCTGCGACATCCGCGGGTTCAGCGCCGTCAGCGAGAAACTAACGCCGGTGAAGACGATGGAGTGGATCTACGACATCCTCTCGGAGCTCTCCGAGGAGGTCGTCGGCGAGGGGGGCGTGGTCGTCGACTACGTCGGCGATGAGTTGCTGGCGATGTGGGGCGCCCCGACGTCGCAGCCCGACCACGCCGTCCGTGCCTGCACGGCCGCGCGGCGCATGGCGCGGAAGATGCGCTCGATCAGCGACCGCTGGCAGGGGGAGATCGCCGCCGAGACGTCGGTGGGGATCGGCATCAACACGGCGCGTGCCTGCGTGGGCAACACCGGCTCGACGCTGAAGTTCAAGTACGGCCCGTTGGGGAGCGGTGTGAATCTGGGGAGCCGCGTCCAGGGGGCGACGAAGTACCTCAAGGCACCCACGGTGGTCACCGGGGCGACCCGGCGGCTGCTCGACGATTCATTCCACCTCCGGCGGCTGTGCAGCGTGCGCGTGGTGAACATCGTCGAGCCGGTGGAACTGTTCGAGCTCGACTGCACCGGCGAGCCAGCACGCCGCGAATTGTTCACCGGCTACGAGGAGGCGCTGGCGGCCTT
Organism: Planctomycetaceae bacterium; assembly: GCA_005791575.1. GTDB lineage: Bacteria > Planctomycetota > Planctomycetia > Pirellulales > UBA1268 > F1-20-MAGs016. The sequence continues at coordinate 12,868 of SXWA01000021.1, read as the reverse complement.
CGATGCCGGGGATTTCCGCCGGACGACGCGGATCCTCGGCAATCTGCTCGAGACCTTCCCCGGCGATGGACCGGCGCTCGTGCTCCTGTCCCGCGCCGTCGGCTTCATGGTGAACGAGCCGCGCGACTTCTCGCCGGTCTGGCAGTTGCCGGGGAAGTGACCGGCGTCGAGTGCCCGCTCAGGGCCGGTGCACCAGGCGCGGGCCGACGGTGCGGTAGCCAAAGCCGCTCCCCTGGGCGCGTTGGCCGTGCCACCAGTTCAGTTCGATCTGCTTGGGGAAGAGGATCCCGGTGTAGTCCGTGCCCCACGTGCCGTCGGTGACGCGACGCGGTTCTCCCTGGGCCGCGCGGGTCCGGGCACCGCCACCGATGAAGAAGCCGGTCTCGTGTGGCGACTCCGCCGGCCGTGCGAACCGGGAGATGCACTGGGGATTGCCGGCCCGCGCGAACTGGTCCCCCTGGAACAGGTGCCGTTCCGTCACCGGTCTGCCCAGCGACGGCGAGCGATCGTGGCCGTGTGCGGCGGCCGCGGAGAGCGCCGAGAGCAGGGCCACCGCCAGCCCCCGGCGGCAGGCCCGGGCTGATACCGCTGATCCCGCGGGGGGGCTCGGCCGAGCGGGGTGGTGCATGGGCGGGTCCGGGGTCGGGTGCCGAGGCGGGGAGGGATCCATCGGAGTCAATCGCCCGGCGGATGGGGCGGGGTTCAGCGCGGGGGGGAAGGGGCGTTACGACGAGCCCACGGCACACGCCGCCCCCGTTGTCCGCAGGTGACGCCGCCCGCGCAAACCCCCCACTGCCCCCGGTTGTCGGCAACCATGAACGATGGCGGAGAACGCCTCGACTCCGGCAATGCAGGCAGCTAGCCTCCCCGCCCCATCCGGCTGCGCGGTCGTGCCGCCGGTCTGCCGGGAGCACATTCGATGAATCCGCTGCGGTTGTCGGCCGGCGTCGATCGGCGCTGTGATGAGCGCGCGGTCTCCAGCGAGGTCATGATGCTGGTGATGATGCTGGGCATCGCGCTGCTCGCGCCGACCGTGATGGCGGAAGAGCCGCCACGTTCGCTGCCCCTACCGTCCAATCCACTCCGGCCTGCCGCCAGACCCCTGACACCCGCGGAGGTGAAGGGGGCCACGCATGCGCTGCCCGCCACGCCCCACCGCGCCCACCCGCCGCTCGATCCGGCCGACCCGCTCCCGCTGCCGGAGCATCTCCTCGGTCCCGACGTGACCGGCCAGAGCGAGGAGGAGGCGCTGCGGAAGAGCCACGGCTGCGTCAGCTGCCATGCCGGCGTCGGCGACATGCACCGCAGCACCTCGGTGCGGCTCGGTTGCACCGACTGTCACGGCGGGAATGCCGACGCCCTCACCAAGCAGGGTGCGCACGTCCATCCGAAAGAGTGCGCGAGCTGGCCCGGCTCGGCCAATCCGGTCCGCAGCTACACCCTGCTCAACCACGAGTCGCCGGATTTCATCCGGTTCGTCAATCCCGGCGACCTGCGTGTGGCCGACCAGGCCTGCGGCGGGTGCCACGCGCCGATCGTGCTCCAGGTGCGCAAGAGCATGATGACCCACGGCTGCATGCTCTGGGGGGCGGCGCTCTACAACAACGGCGCCGTGCCGTCCAAGCAGCCGCTGTTCGGCGAAAGCTACAGTGGTGAGGGGGTCGGCCAGCGTCTCCAGACGGTGCCGCCTCCCTCCCGCGACGACATCGACCGCCAGGCGGTGCTCCGCTACCTCGATCCGCTCCCGCGCTTCGAACGCTCGCAGCCGGGCAACATCCTGCGGATCTTCGAGCGCGGTGGCCGCTTCCGCCCCGAGGTGGGCAATCCCGAGCGCCTCGAGGAGCCGGGCAGGCCGCGCACGCGGCTCGCCAACCGTGGCCTCGGCACGGAGAACCGCACCGACCCGGTGTTCATCGGCCTGACGAAGACGCGCCTCTTCGACCCGACGCTCAATTTCCTCGGCACGAATGACCAGCCGGGCGACTACCGCTCGAGCGGCTGCACCGGGTGCCATGTCGTCTACGCCAACGACCGCTCGCCCGTGCATTCCGGCCCCTACGCCAAGTACGGCAACCGCGGCGAGAGCTTCTCGCCCGACCCGATGATCCCCAAGGAGGAGAGCGGTCATCCGATCCACCACCAGTTCGCCCCGGGCAACGGCATCCCCACCAGCCAGTGCATGGTGTGCCACATCCACCCCGGCACGACGGTGATGAACAGCTACGTCGGCTACATGTGGTGGGACGAGGAGACCGACGCCGACCTCATCTATCCGCAGCAGCAGCGCTATCCGGGCGCGGAGGAGAAACTCGCCGTCCAGTTCCGCAATCCCAACCAGTCGGCGGCGAAGAGCATGCTCGCCGACCCCGAGTTCCTCGCCAACCTCACCGACCTCAACGACCGCACGCAGCAGACGCAGTTCGCCGACTTCCACGGCCACGGCTGGGCGTTCCGCGCCGTTTTCAAGCACGACCGCAAGGGGAATCTCCTCGACCATCGCGGCGAACCGGTCGCCGACGCCGGCAACGCCGCCCTCCGGGAGGCAGTGAAGATGCCGGAGCGGATCCGGGAGGTCTACCGCGGTGCCGACGGCAAGACCGTCGACGAGGTGCGCCGCGCCGAGGCGGCGATCGCCCACGAGCGCGACGGCCTGCCGGTGCATCTCCTCGACATCCACATGGAGAAGGGGATGCACTGCGTGGACTGCCATTTCGTGCAGGACATGCACGGCAACACGAAGCTCTATGGCGAGGTCCGGGCCGCGATCGAGATCAGCTGCATCGATTGCCACGGAACCGTCGACCGGACCGCGACGCTGCGGACCAGCGGTCCGGCGTCGACCACCTCGAGCCCCGAGGGGGGGCGCGACCTGCGCACCCTCCGCACCCCGTCGGGCAAGCGGCGTTTCGTCAAGGAAGGGGAGCGGATCTTCCAGAATTCGATGGTCGAGGAGGATCTCAGTTGGGAGATCGTCCAGACCAAGGCGACGGTCGATCCGCGGAGCGACCACTACAACGCCCTTTCCGCGTTCGCCAAGACGGTGCGGGTGGCGGAGGACGGGCAGATGGAGTGGGGGGGGACCGTGGCCCCGGAGCACTGCGCCCACCGCAACGACCTGATGAGCTGCATCGCCTGCCACAGCTCCTGGAACCCGAGCTGCTTCGGCTGCCACCTCGTGCAGCGGGCGAACCAGAAGGCTCCCTCGCTCCACTACGAGGGGGACGTGACGCGGAACCTCACCTCCTACAACTTCCAGACGCTGCGCGACGACGTCTACATGCTCGCCCGCGACGGCAACGCGACCGGCAACCGCATCAACCCCTCGCGGTCGAGCTGCGCGATCCACGTCGGCTCCTACAACAACCAGCGCGAATCGATCTACGTGCAGCAGCAGACCATCTCGGCGGAGGGCTTCAGCGGGATCGCCTTCAGCACGAACGTGCCCCACACCGTGCGCGGGGGCCCGCGACGCGGCCCGTCCGACGACCTCTCGCAGCTCCGCGCCGGCACGCACGAGACGAAGATGTGCACCGACTGCCATCTGGCGAAGGCCGACGACAACAACGCCGTCGTCGCCCAGCTCCTCATGCAGGGCACCAACTACACCAACTTCATCGGCCGCTACACCTGGCTGGGAATGGGCACCGGGGGCCTCGCCGGGGTGGTGGTCACCGAGCAGGACGAGCCGCAGACGGTGATCGGCAGCGGCTTCCACCGCATCGCCTACCCCGACGACTTCCAGAAGCACGTCGCCGCCGGCGGGATGCTCCAGCACGCCTACCACCATGCCGCCGCCGATGTCGGGCAGCGGATCCTCAATCCGCTCAAGACGCGCGAGGTGCTCCAGGTGCAGCACCGCGGGGAGTATCTCTACGCCGCCTGCGGCGCCGACGGCCTGCGGGTCTTCGACATCGCCTTCATCGACAACAAGGGGTTCTCCCAGCGGATCACCACGGCACCCGTCTCGCCGCTCGGGCAGCAGTTCTACGTGAAGACCGCCTACGCCACCGGTGTCGCCGCCCCCGCCACCACCGCCCCCGATCCGACGCGGACCCACGACCCGGCCAACTTCGAGGGGAGCGTCCACGAGCTCTACGCCTACCTCTACGTCACCGACCTCGAGGAGGGGCTGATCCTCGTCGGCGCCGGCACGCTCCTCGACGGCAATCCGCTCAACAACTTCCTCGAGCGCGCCCTGACCTGGAATCCCGGCGGCATCCTCACCGGCGCCCGGAGCATCACGATCGCCGGGGAGCAGGCCTGGATCTGCTGCAACGCCGGGATCGTGGTCGTCTCGCTGGCGAAGCCGAAGTGCCCCGAGGTGCTCGCGGTGATCCCGGCCCCCGACGTGATCCAGCCGCGCTCGGTGGCGATCCAGTTCCGCCATGCGTTCGTCTGCGATGCCGAGGGGCTCAAGACGTTCGACATCAGCGATCCCTGCGCCCCGACGAAGCTCGCGACGGTGCCGCTGCCGCAGGCCAACGCTGTCTACGTGGCGCGCACGTATGCCTACGTCGCCGGCGGCCCGCAGGGGCTGGTGATCGTCGACGTGGAGAAGCCGGCCGCGCCATTCATCGACCAGGTCTTCGACGGCGGCGGGTGCATCGACGACGCCCGCGACGTCAAGCTCGGGATCACCTACGTGAGCCAGTTCGCCTACGTGGCCGACGGTGCCAACGGCCTGCGCGTGATCCAGCTCACCTCCCCCGACACACCCGGCAACGTCGGGTTCAGTCCGCGGCCGACTCCGGAGCTGGTCGCCAGCTATCCGGTGACGAAGGGCGGCGTGGCGCTGTCGGTGTCGGAGGGGGTCGACCGCGACCGGGCCGTGGACGAGTCGGGCAACCAGCTCTCGGTGTTCGGCCGGGTTGGCGCCCGGCCCTTCAACCGCGAGGAGCAGGAGCGGATGTGGAAGCGGGACGGCAAGCCATGGAAGGTGAGCGACGACCCGTTCGACGTCGAGCTGTACCGCGCCGTGAAGTGACATGGACCCGGTCTGCCACGGAGCGACGAGGTTTCCCGGCGCGTCAGTGGGGGTTCGCCACGGGGTCAGCGTGGTTTCCCGGCGCATGTCCTCTCAGTGGGGCCGAGCCGTGCCATACCTCTCGGCGAGGAAGGTGGCGATCGCCTCCGGACCGGAGATGAAGGCCCGGCCGCCGTGGGTGCCGTGCGGCCCGGCGGGAACGTCGCCCGGCGGCAGCACCAGCACCGGGCACGACTGATTGGCCTCCCCCACCAGAGCCACCACCTCGGGGCGCGGCCGCGGGGCATCGACCTGCCGCACGTCGAGGGCGGTGGTCAACTGTGGGTAGTAGTACAGCAGCCCGGCGACCGTGGCGCACTCGGGGCAGTAGGAGCCGTGGGGGCCACGGGCCGCGTCGGGGAAACCGGCACGGAGCAGGAACAGGATCGGCTTGTCGGCCATGCGAGGCGTCTCCGCGGGAGGGCATCCACCGGGAAAACGGCCCGGTATCGTCGATCCTATCTGCGCCGAGGCTGCCGCGCAGGGCGCTGGGCGGTGCTGCCGGCGCTGGGCGCCCGTCCGGCGGTTTGTTTCCCCCCTGCCGGCACGAAGCTATCCTTGCAGGACGGCCCCCTGAAGACGGGTGGGCCCCCGATCCTTTTCCCCCGACCGCTTTTCAAGGGAGCCTGGAACGATGCACGCACGCCTCGCCATCCCCACCTTGCTGCTCCTCGGCACGCTCTCGTACTCGCTGCCCTCCGTGTGGCCCTCCGCGCGGGCCGACGAGCCGCCCGCGGCGGCTGCCGTCACCGATCCGCCGGCGGAGGCCACGCCGGCGGCCGACAAGCCCGCCGTGAAGGACGAGGCTCCCCAGCCGGAGGAGAAGAAGGCCGAGCCCGACAAGAAACCGGAAGCCGAGAAGAAGGATGCCAAGAAGGAGGCCGAGGCCAAGCCGGAGGCACCGAAGCAGCAGGTGCAGGTGGTGGCGCTGTCGGGCGCCTACGTCGATCTCGTCGGCCCCACCGAGATCGATCCCACGAGCCTGATCCTCGGCGGCAGCCCGGCGAAGCGGAAGAGCTTCTACAAGCTCTGCGACTATCTCGACGAACTCGGGAGGAATGCCAAGGTCACCCATGTCGTCTTCGACCTCTCCGACGGGTCGCTCGACCTCAACCTCGCCCAGCTCGACGAGCTCCTCCGCCGCCTCGCACGACTCAAGGCGGCCGGGAAGAAGCTCGCCGCGTGGCTCGAGAACGCCGCGCCGACCCATCTGGCGGTCGCGGCGGCCTGCGATCACGTCGCGATGGCCGATTTCGGCGGCGTCGACATGCCGTCGAAGACGATGCAATCGATCTTCTACCGCGATGCCATGGACCTGTTCGGCGTGAAGGCTTCCGTGGTGCGCGCCGGCAATTTCAAGGGGGCGGTCGAGCCGTACGTCAACTCGACGATGAGCGACCACCTCAAGCAGCACTACCTTGACATGCTGGCGACGATGAACGACGCCGAGGTGTCGATGATCGCCAAGGGACGCGGCCTGACCACCGACAAGGTGCGTGCGCTGCAGAAGCAACGCGTGCTGCTTCCCGCCGAGGCCGTGGCGGCCGGGCTGGTCGATGAGCTCGCCCCGTACGGCTCCCTCAAGGCGACGATGAACCGGTGGATCGGCGGTGAGGCCGGCTGGATCGAGTCGACAGCGAAGCCGAAGAAGGAGATGTCGGTCTTCGAGCTGATGGGGAAGGTGATGTCGGGCGGCGGTCCCGACAAGGCGGCGCGCGTGGCCGACAATTCGATCGCCGTGATGCATCTGTCCGGGGCGATCACCGACGGTAAGCAGCCGTCCGCCGGGTCGATCGTCTCCGGGCCGACCGTCAAGGCGATCCAGGACATCGCCAAGGACGACAAGATCAAGGGGGCGGTGGTGCGGATCAATTCGCCGGGTGGCTCGGCCACCGCCAGCGAGGCGATCCGGCAGGCGCTGGTGGAACTCACGGCGAAGAAGCCGACTGTCGTCTCGATGGGCGACATGGCCGCATCGGGCGGATATTGGGTGAGCTGCATCGGGGTGCCGGTCTACGCGGAGCGCGGCACGCTCACCGGGTCGATCGGCGTGTTCTCCATGAAGCTCAGCTTCGGCTCGCTGATGAAGCGGGTCGGCGTGCACGTGGAGAACATCGCCCTCGACGAGGCTGCCAACGCCTTCGCCCCCGATCGGGGCTGGAACGAGGATGATCAGGCGAAGTTGCAGAAGACGATCGACGACGTCTACGGCAAGTTCCTCAAGCTCGTCAGCGAGTCGCGCGGCATCCCGGTGGAGAAACTCCACGATCTCGCCGGCGGGCGCGTGTGGTCGGGCACGCAGGCCAAGCAGGCAGGGCTGGTGGACGAGATCGGTGGCCTCGACGACTGCCTCGCCGCCGTGGCGAAGAAGGCCGGTGTCGAGAAGTACTCCGTGGTCCACCGCCCGGTCGTTTCGACGGGGCTCGACCTGTCGTCGCTGTTCGGCGATCCCGAGTCGGGCGACATCGGCGCGTTGGGCCTGCCCGTCGAGGTCCTGACGACGCTGCGGCGCCGCGGCGTCGCGACCACGGTGCTCGACGTCCTCCTTCGCGACGGAGTCGGAAGCGGCACCGGTCGGCCGACGGTCTGGGCCTTCGGTCCAGCGGAGATCACGATCCGCTGAGCCTGAATCAGCGCGGCGGGAGCGGGGCCGGGGTTTGTGGTGGCGGCAGCCGAAAGGCCTCTGCGGCCAGCGCCGGGTCGTAGGCCGCCGCGGCATCAAGCGACGTCCGCCAAAACGGGATTGCGGCTGCCGTGGCTTCGGCGGGCCTCGGCATGCGGAGGTCGAGTGCGGTTTCCAGTCGCGCCCGAACCGCGGCCCGGTCGGTGGCGGTCCATCCGGGCGCCGTCTGGATCACTTCGGCCAGCACCCAGGCCACGGGGCGGGCACTGTCGAGGTCGCCGCTGCGCGGCCCGGCCGCCGCAAGGGTTTCGGCGATCTGCCGCTGCCGCTCGGGGAGGCTCGCGTCGCGCCTCACGGTGGCCAGCGCCGCGATTGCGGCATCGACACGGGCCAGCGCGTTGCCGGCGCCCGGCGGGGCGCGTAGATCGTCGCGGTGGCCGAAGGGCCGGGCGTTGAGCGACGTGACCCAGGGGGAGAGGATGTCGTCGGCGGCGGTAGGCATCTCGGCCGTCGAAAACGCCACCTCCGCCAGCCGCCGTGGCCAGCGGACGAGCCCCGGTCGGCCGGGCACGAGCCCGCCGTAGCCCGCCTGCTGCCTGCGGCTGGGCAGGACGAGATCGTGATGGCAGGCCTGGCAATCGTAGAGCGAGAGCTCCGGCCAGGAAGGCAGCGTCTCGCGTGCCGTGGCTGGTCCGGCGGCCTTCTGCACCAGCAGCGCCGATTCACGCAGGGCGACGAGTGCCCCGATGAGCGAGCGGTGTGCCGTGCTCGCCGCTTCCACCTGGTAGCCCTTGTCGGCGGCGAGCTCCTGGATGCGATCCGACTTCTCCCAAACCCGTTTCCAGTGCGGCCCCAGCGCCGCGCTTGCCGCCTCCATCTCGAAGGCGCCCAGAGGCGGGTGGCCGGCGGCATAGGCCGCATGGGGCACCACGCGCCCGGTGCCGGCATCACCCATGTGGCAGGCGAGGCAATTCTCCGCCTTGAGGGCCGGATTCCGCAGGTCGACCATGCCGTGGCTGGCTTTCTCCGCCGACGAGAGGAAACGCCACGAGGTGTGGAGATGCGGTTCGAGATAACTTGACCCGGCGCCGTGGCATGTCTCGCAACTGATGCCGGTGTGGAAAAACCGGTTCTCCGCCTCGGGGATCTCCTCCTCGGGGCCGGGCTCGGCGTCGGGATGGGTGTGGCAGGCCTTGCAACTGGTCGTCTCTGCCGCCTTGATCCCCAGCGCCTCCTCCATCGACCGGGTCCGCGGATTGGTGGAGAGGAGCGCGAGGTGCGAGCGCGAGTGGGCGTCGTGCCGCCAGGCGGTGCTCGTCGCCGTGTCGCACCAGGCGCTCTGCTCGCTGCGGTGGCAGCGCACGCAGAGTTCGGCTCCCTTGTAGGAAAAGCCTTCCCGAAACACGGGGGCAGGCAGATCATCGGGTTCGGCGGCCATCACCCGAACGCCGGCGGCGATCACCACCGCGGCCACGAGATGCCACGCCGGCCTGCGGCCCTTGCGGGAAGCGGAATGACGCGTCGCCCGGCTCATCCGCGTCGCTCCCGGCGAATCATCACGAACACCCCCTACGGTGCGGCTCATGGTACGTCGGCCCGTCGCTGGTGGAAACGCTCCGGATCGAAGCCGACCGGGGCGTCGAACCCCAGCGGGTAGAGGAGGCTCTCCCGCAGGCGGTCGAGCGGATGGGACCGGTCGCCTGGATGCTGCACCCCGAGGGTCGCCGGTCCGCCGCGGCGGTCGGCCTCGAGCGCGAGCGTCATTTGCACGGCGGCGTCCCAGCTCCGCCAGAGCCGTGGATCGGTCGCCGCAAGCCGGTCGAGGCGACCGCCATCCGCGACCACCCGGATGTCGGGAGCGGCGGCGAGTGTCTCGGCGGTGCGCCGTGCCCCACGCACCACTCCGCGGGCCTCGGCGGCGATCCGTTCGATCCGGGCAGCGTCGATGGCCAGCCATTCGCGGGCGAGGTTCGCCCGCAACGCGCTGACCTGTCCGGCCAGTTCCGCGCCATCGGCGGAGGACGGCGTCGCCAGCCCGGCGTCGAGCAGACCCGACCCGGTGACGAACCAGGGCTGCCAGCCGGGGGTGCCCGGAGGCAGCCGACGTGGAAGCGGTGCGGCGTCCGTGAGTGCCTCGGCCCTGGTGAGATCGCGGTGGCATGCCTGGCAGTCGAACTCGGTGTATTCCGGCCAGCGCGTCGGGGCACCGGTCTTCACCGCGGCGGCCGCACGCGATGCCCGTGCCGCAAGGAGCGTGGCGGCCGCCTCGAGCGCCACCGCCTGCCCCACCGCCCAGCTCCGCGCCTGGAAGTCGGGCTCCGTCTCCGCCCGGCCGCGCGGGTCCCAGTGGCGCGGCCAACGGCGTTGGAGCTGAGCCAATTCGAACAACAACCGCGGGTGGCCGGCGGCCACGTGGTCGTGGTGCATGTCGTGGTCCGCATCCCCCACATGGCAACGGGCGCATTCGCGAGCCCGTCCGAGGGGACCGGAGAGGTCGCGGAACCCCACCGCCCGCTTCTCGGCGGCCGAGAGTCGCTTCCAGTCGGCCTGCGAGTGGGCCTCGAGCCAGCCCGTGGCATCACCATGGCACGACGCGCACCCCGCGCCGTCGGCGAGCACCGCCGGCGGCAGCGGATCGGGAGCCGCTTCCTGCACCGAGTGGCAGACGAGGCACTGCCGCTCGGTGTGCGGAGGGCCGATCCCCAGCAGCCTCGCCATGCGCACCGAACGTGGTTCGAAGAGGGTCTCGTAGGCGCCGGCGTGGGGATCGGTGGCGACCCAGGTGGTGGCCGCGAAGGTGTGGCTCGCGTGATTCCCGCCCCGGGGGCCGCCGTGGCAGCTCGACGACGCACAGGAGGCCGTGCTCAGACCCCGGCCCGCGGGATCGGGCACCATCCCTCCGTACGGCTCCGGCCACGGCATCGGGGCCGCGTCGGGCGCGACGCCGTCGCCGGGCGCACAGCGGTCCGGCGGACAGTCGCCCGGCGCACCGTCGGCCAGCTGACAGTGGCCTGGCTCGGATCGGATGGTCGTCGGAAAGGCGTCCGCCCCGGGCGCACCGCCGGCGCAGGCCCCGGGGAAGACCATCCCCAGGATCGCGGCGACGGCGAGACGAACGGGAACGGACCGCACCATCGGCACCTCGTGCGTCGTGGTGGTATCGACTGTGACGAGGGGATCGTTGCAACCTCTCTCAGAGCCCATTGCTCCTTCTCCGCAGCCCCCGTGGATTCGCAGCCGCCGTCTACGGTGGACGTGCCGGCCGCGGACTCTGGGTCTTTTGCCGAACGTGGGCAGCGCATCTACATTCGTGGAGGCTTTTCGCCGTCCCGCCATCCTGGCGTCGGCATGCCGGGAGGATTGCGGTGATCATCGGCGGCACAACATGGCCCAAGGATCGCCGCTGGGTGGTGGGAATCGCCGTTGCCGCCGCGGCGGCGATCGTGGCCTACGGGCTGGAGTGGCGGCACCTCGGTCACCTGCCGGGGGGCAGCAGCCGGGTCGGTCTGGTCTGCGGGATCGTCGGCGGCCTGATCATCCTCTTCGAGTTGCTCCTCTGGCCGCGCAGGCGGGTGCGCAGCTGGCGGCTCGGTTCGGCGCAGTCGTGGGTGCGCGCCCATGTGTGGCTCGGGCTCCTCGCGGTGCCGCTGGTGCTGCTCCACGCCCGGTTGCTGTTCATCGGCGGCCTGCTCAACCAGGCGCTGATGGTCGTGTTCTTTCTCGTCATCGCCAGCGGCATCTGGGGACTGGTGCTCCAGCAATCCATTCCCCGGGCGCTCCTCGAGCAGGTGCCCGCGGAGACGATCTACGATCAGATCGACCATGTCGCGCGGCAGCAGTGCCGCGACGCCTGGCGCCTGGTCGATGCCTCGTGCGAGGCCGATGGCCACGACGGCGCGCACCATGGCGACGGTGCCGTGGCGGATGATGACCTCCTCGGCGACGGCGAGGAGGCGGACCACGCGGTGATCACCGGGTTCCGCTCGATGACCGGCATCCAGGGACGCGTGGTGGAGACGCTTGCCGTGCATGCCGTGATCCCCGGCACGCGTGAGATCCGCCGGCGGTTCGTCGCCGAGATCCGTCCCTACCTGCTCGCCGGCGGGCGCTCGGGATCGGCGCTCGTCGCCCCGTCGGGCGCCGCGCGTTTTTTCTCCGCGCTCCGTGAGGCGAGCCCGGCGGAGGCGGCCCCCCTCATCGGCCGTCTCGAGCAGGCGTGCGACTGCCGCCGCCAGTTCGATCTCCAGGCCCGTCTGCACCGTTGGCTGCACGGCTGGATCCTCGTCCACCTGCCGCTCTCCGTGCTGCTCGGCGTGTTGCTCGCGGTGCACGTGCCGATCGCCCTTCTCTACTGGTGACGCACGCTCGTCCGGAATCTCGATGGCGCACGAATCCGATTCCTCCGTCCGCGGCAGCGGCCCCGATCAGGCGGCCGGCAGGACCACGTCGCGCGGACAGGTGTCGCGGATCGATCGCGGCTACTACAAGCGCACAAGTGCGCTGCAGCGGGCGCGGCGCTGGCTGACCGTGGCGGGGCTGCTGGCCGGAGTCGCTTGGGTGGCCTGGGGAGCGATCGATCAGCCGCGCCACCACTCCCCGGGCCCGGTCGCCGCCGTCCACGCCCGGTGGGAGCGCGACTGCGAGGCCTGCCACGTGCCGCTCGAGCCGATCAAGGACGGAACATTCCTCTCGACCGGCGCCACACGCGTGCGGGCCGACACCCGTTGCGAGGCCTGCCATGCCGGTGCGGCCCATCATCCACTGCAGATCGCGGCCGAGGCCGGATCGTGTGCGTCGTGCCATACAGACCACCGTGGTCGGGATGCCGACATCGTGCGCGTGGCCGACCGCGCCTGCACCCAGTGCCATGGCGACCTCACCGCCCACCGCCGTAGCGGCGTGGCGGGAATCGAGCCGAGCCCCGTCGTGCAGCCGATCAGCGGTTTCGCCGCCGGCCGGCATCCCCCCTTCCGGTCGCTGGAAAAGGATCCCGGGCGACTGAAGTTCTCCCACGGCCGGCACATGCTCCCGGGACTGTCGTTCGCGTCGGCCGAGGCCGATGGCCCCCCGCGCGGCACGCGATGGACCTACGGCATGCTGCCCGAGGCCGACCGACCTCGGTATCAGCCGCGCGACAAGACCGCCGACGGCCTGGTGCAACTGTCCTGCGCCTCCTGCCACGAGTTCGCGGCGAGCGGCGCCGACGACCTGCGGACGGTGTC
>SXWA01000184.1 GCA_005791575.1 Planctomycetaceae bacterium | reverse complement strand
TCGCCATGCGGCTGGATCTTCAGCTTCCGCGGAGCGGGATCGGCAGGCGGCGCCGCCACCCCCTTGCGATCGGCCCACTGCTCCATCGTGATCAGCACCTCGCGGGCCTGGCTACCGGCGTACTGGCCGACGACCCCGTCCTCCGCCATGAAATCGATCAGCCGGGCGCCGCGGCCGTAGCCCACGCCGAGGGCCCGCTGGAGCAACGACACACTGCCGCGTCCCTCGCGGATCACCACCTCGACCGCCGCGTCGTAGAGGTCGTCCTTCTCCTGCGGCGACCCGGTCGCGGCCGGGGCGTCGCCCGACGGGGCGGGCTGGAGGTTGACCAGCTCCAGGGCGTACTGCGGATCGTCGGTGCCGATCTCCGCCATCACGCGACCGATCTCGTCGTCGCTGACGTAGGTGCCCTGGCCACGGAGGATCTGGCTGGTGCCGGGGGAGAGGAAGAGCATGTCGCCGTTGCCGAGGAGGCGCTCGGCCCCCATCTCGTCGAGGACGACGCGGCTGTCGGTGCGGCTCGCCACCTGGAAGGCGATCCGCGCCGGCAGGTTGCTCTTGATGAGGCCGGTGATCACGTCGACCGTCGGCTTCTGGGTGGCGAGGATCAGGTGAATGCCCACCGCCCGGCTCTTCTGCGCGAGGCGGATGATGTGCTGCTCGATCTCCTTGCCGGCGGTCATCATCATGTCGGCGATCTCGTCGGCGATCATGACGATGAACGGCATCGAGGTCGGGATCGCGTCGGCCTCCTCCTGGCTCGGCGGGTTGATCCGCTTGATCAGCTCCTCGCGGCCCAGCGCGTTGTACTGCGTGAGGTGGCGCACGCCGACCTTGGCGAGGAGGGTGTAGCGCTCCTCCATCTTCTGCACCGCCCAGGCGAGGATCGCCTCCGCCTTCTTCATGTCGGTGACCACCGGGTGCATGAGGTGCGGCAGCGACTTGTAGGGGGTCAGCTCGACCATCTTCGGGTCGATCATCAGCATCCGCACCTCGTCGGGGCGGCGCGTCATCAGCATCGAGACGATGATCGAGTTGAGGCAGACGCTCTTGCCGGTGCCGGTGCGGCCGGCGATGAGGAGGTGGGGCATGCTCGCCATGTCCATCACCATCGGGTTGCCCGCCACGTCCTTGCCGAGGTAGATGGGGATCTTCATCGACCGGCTCTTGGCCTGCGTCTCCTCGATCACCTCGCGGAGGCGGACCATCTGCCGGGTGGTGTTGGGCACCTCGATGCCGACCGAGTTCTTCCCCGGGATCGGGGCGACGATCCGCACGCTCGGCACGCGCAGCGCGATCGCCAGGTCGTCGGCGAGGTTGGAGATCTTCGCCAGGCGGAGCCCCGCCTCGAGCTCGATCTCGTACTGCGAGATCACCGGGCCGGTCTCGATCTCGACGACGCGCACCTTGAAGCCGAAGTCGGCGAACGTCTTCTCGAGCACCCGCGCCCGCTCACGTACCTCCTGCTCCTGCTCCTCGAGATGCATCTGCTCCGAAGGCAGGAGGAGCTCGAGGCCGGGCAGCTCGTAGTCGGCGACCGGATCGGCCGCCATCTCGAGCAGCTCCACCGGCTTGCGGCGGCTGGCGAGCGAGCGGATCGGCACCGCGGCGCGGTCCGGCGCCGCGGCGGGCGGCACCGCAGCCGTGTCGTCGGCAGCGGAATTCCCGTCGTCGGCGCCGTCGTCAGCGACGCCGGGATCCCCGTCGAGATCGTTGTCGAGATCGTTGTCGAGGACCTCGTCGAACGAAGCGTCGTCGTCAACCGGCTCCGGGAGCGGCGCCGTGGCGGCCGGCCGACGACGGACGCGGATCGTCGGGCCGTCGAGCGTGTCGCTCTCGTCGTCATCAGCGGCGTCCGCCGCTGCCGAACGTGATCCGGCAATGGAGGCCAGACGGCCGGTGCCGGTGCTGCCCTCGGGGGCGAACGGCTGCGCCGGCCGGCGCCGGGCGAGGGTGCCGGCGAGCGCGGTCCCGGTCGCCAGGGCGCTGCCGACCGCCGTCAGGACCACACGCGCACCGCGCACCGTGGCCAGGAGGAGCGTCTCGCAGGCCAGCCAGATGCCGCCGATCGCCAGCGCCAGGCTGGCGATGATCGCACCGGTATGGGCCAACCAGATCTCGCCGAAGAAGCGGCCGGTGGCACCGACCCGACCACCCGGTCCCCACACCGGCCGCGCGATCCAGGCGGGCAGGAGCAGCGCCAGGAGCGTGCACAGGCCGATCGTCGCGGCGATCGCCCCGGTCGTTCGCAGCGGCAGGTCGGCGAGCGACCGCCGACGGAGCAGATGAAGATCGAAGGCCGCCAGCAACCCCACGACCCACCAGGCGCCATGGCCAAAGCCGGCCAGCAGACCCGTCGCCACGGTCGAGCCGAGGAGTCCACAGGCATTCGCCGGCCTGACCGGCGGTGGAAAGGCCTGACCGGCGGGCGGATCAGCCGGGTCGAACGTCGCCAGTGCCACGGCGAGAAACACCACCAGAGCCAGCAGCACGAGGCCCGCGATCCCGCGCAGGCGGTCGGGATCGACCGTCGGGGCAGGGACTGCAGCGGGCGTTGCAAATGGGTGGCCGGCGCGGGCACGGGACGGGATCCGCGCAGCCGGAGCCGCGGGACGATCGAAGGTGGCCATGGTGGAGTCCTTTCCACCAGAACTCTACAGGCCAGCCGGAGGCCGGGCAGCGGCGCCACGTGGGCCACCGCCGCCCGATCCTGCCGGCCTGCGCGACCGTGCCGTTTGGCCCGGTCGTAGGGTCACTTCGCGGCGGCTTCCTTCGCTTCGCGGACCTTGACCTCGAGTTCCTCGAGGTAGCCGCGGATCGATTCCATCGAGGCCTCGCTGGCATGCTCGAGGGCCTTCTGCTGGGTGGCGAGCGCCTTCTCGAGCTGCCCCTGCTGCGCCTGGAGGTGGGCGAGCGTGTCGAGGAGATTGCCGTTGGTCGGCTCGAGTTTCAGCCCCCCCTCGGCGGCGGCCACCGCCGCGGCGACGAGCTCGTCGGAAACCTCGACCCCCTGGTCGGACGCCATGACGACGTTCCAGGCGATCTCGTTGATCTGCTCGGCCGAATCACCCGCCTCCTTGACCGCAGCGGTGAACGCCTCGACGGCCAGCGCCCCGCCGGCCTGCATGGCGATGCTGCGGCGGATCGACTTGAGCCGCGCCTTCACTTCTTCGTTCTTCAGCTCAGCGATCCAGCTGTCGATCAGCTGCACCGCCTCGGCCGGCTTGCCGGCCTGCATCAGCTTCACCACCTCGCCGAAACGCTGCTGGACCTCCTTCATCTCCCGGGCCGACGCGGCGTAGGCCTCGCGGTCGAAGGTGCCATCGACGATCCCGGCGAGGGGCTTGTCGATCTGCATCGGATGGCCGATCCACTCGATCTCGCCCGTCTTGCCGACGATGAACGCGCAGGGGATGCCGTTCTGCCCGGCAGCCTCCATGTAGTCGCGTGACACCGAGCCGTCGGGATCGGTGGTCAGCAGGTAGTTCTTCGTGATCTCGCCGTAGGTCTTGCCGCCATCGGAGTCGGTCTTCAGGAACTCCTCGACCGTCTCCAGATCCTCGTCGCTGACACTGATGATCGTCACCCCCTTCGCGCCGAATTCCTCCTGCAGGGCGCTCAGGTGCGGCATGCTCGTGCGGCACGGGGGGCACCAAGTCGCCCAGAACTCGACGACATACACATTGCCGGTGGTGAACTCGGTGATCGGCTCAAAATTCTTCCCCGCGGCGTCGCGGCCCGCCTTCTGCACCCAGTGCTCGATGTCGATGGCGGGGGCCTTCGAGCCGATCGCGAGCTCGTCGGCACGCAGCGCCCGGGCCGCGCCCGACGTTGAAAGACCGACGAGCGCGGCCAGGCCGACGACCGCGACGAAGGGAAAACGGTCCACGGACACGCGCATGACAGCACTCCTCGGAGAAAAAGCGGAGAAAAAGCGGGGGACCGCGGAAAGGACGCCACGGGGCCCGACGATCGGCAGCTCGTGGCCTCCCGCGCGGGCGGGATCGTCCCTCCCCTCGGCCGGCAGTCTACCCCCGGCCGCGCCAGCGGGGAACCGGCGGCCGATCAGGCGAGGATCCCCTCGACCACGCGGCCGTGGACGTCGGTGAGCCGGTAACGGCGGCCCTGGAAGCGGTAGGTCAGCCGCTCGTGGTCGATCCCCAGCAGATGGAGCATCGTGGCGTGGAAGTCGTGGACGTGGACGCCGTCGCGGACGACGTTGTAGCCGAGCTCGCAGGTCTCGCCCCAGGAGGTGCCGGGGCGGATCCCGCCCCCCGCCATCCAGATCGTGAAGCAGCGCGGATGATGGTCGCGGCCGAAGCCGCCGCCGGGGATGTAGTGCCCCTGGCAATAGTTGGTGCGGCCGAACTCCCCCCCCCAGACGACGAGCGTCTCGTCGAGCATCCCCCGGTCGGCGAGATCCTCGACGAGGGCCGCGGCCGCCTGGTCGGTCTGCTTGCATTCGCCGCGGATGCCCCCCGGCAGGCCGCCGTGATGGTCCCAGTCCTGGTGGTAGAGCTGGATGAAGCGCACGCCGCGCTCGGCGAGCCGGCGGGCGAGGAGGCAATTCGCGGCGAACGTGCCGGGGTCCTTGGCGTCGGGTCCGTAGCGCTCGAGCACGTGGGCCGGCTCGGTGGAGAAGTCGCTCACCTCCGGCACGCTCGACTGCATGCGGAAGGCGAGTTCGTAGTTGGCGATCCGCGTGGCGATCTCGGTGTCGGCAGCGGTCTGGCCCGGCTCGCCGGGCAGCGCCCGGTGCTCGTGGAGCGCGCGGAGGCCGTCGAGGACACGGCGCCGGCTCTCCGCCGACACCCCCGGCGGATTGCCGAGGTAGAGCACCGGATCGCCGCCGGAGCGGAAGCGCACCGCCTGGTGCTTCGTCGGCAGGAAGCCGGCGCCCCAGAGGTGCGACATGAGCGGCTGCCCCCCCTTGTTCTTCGTGATCAGGACGACGAACGAGGGGAGGTCGTCGCTCGAGCGGCCGAGACCGTAGTCGAGCCAGGCGCCGATGCTCGGGCGGCCGGGGATCTGCGACCCGCTCTGCATGAACGTCACGCCGGGGCCGTGGTTGATGCTCTCGGTGAACATCGACTTCACGAAGCAGAGCCGGTCGGCCACCTTGGCGGTGAAAGGGAGGGCCTCGCTGAGCCACGCCCCCGAAGCGCCGTAGCGGGCGAACGGAAGCGGCGAGCCGACCATCGGGATCGAGCTCTGGTTGCCGCTCATGCCGGTGAGGCGCTGCCCGCCGCGGACGCTGTCGGGGAGCTGCTGCCCGGTGCGGGCGACCAGCTCGGGCTTGAAGTCGTAGAGATCGAGCTGCGACGGCCCGCCCGACTGGAAGAGGTAGATCACCCGCTTCGCGCGCGGCGCGAAATGGCATCCGGCCGGCACGGCGGGATCGACGGCCCCGCTGCCGCTGGCGGAGGACCCGCTGCCGCTGGCGGAGGCCCCGCTGCCGCTGGCGACGGCCCCGCCCTCCGTCGCCCGGCTCTCACCGGCGAGGAGGCTCGCCAGCGCCAATCCGCCGAAGCCGAGGCCGGCGGCCGAGAGCAGGCCACGGCGGCTGGTGGGCAGCGGAGGGAGGGGAGCAGCGGCGGCGCGGGCCGTGCCGATGAGTGAATCGTGATTCATCGTTTCACCACACAGCCGTCGTGGCTCATGAGGGCGTTGATCACGGCGGCGAGCGCCGCCACGTCGGCCGCCGGCAGATCGGCGGCCGGCTTCATGCTGCCAACGGCGACCAGATTCGCCGCATCGTCAGGGTGGGCGGCATACCACTCGCGCTGCGCCGCGAGCATGGCGCGGAGGATCGTCGCCTCGGTGGCGTCCGGGGAGCGGCTGGTGAGCCGCTCGAAGGCGGTGGCGACGGCCACGTCGCCGGTCTGGCCGGCGGCGCTGAGCCGCTCGGCGAGGACTCGCGCCGCCTCGACGAACTGCGGACCGTTGAGGAGCACCAGGGCGTGCAGCGGGGTATTGGTGATGTCGCGGCGGGCGACGCAGACGACCCGCTTCGGCACGTCGAAGCTCTCCAGTACCGGGGCCGGCCCGGTGCGCCGCCAGAAGGTGTAGAGGCTGCGGCGGTAGAGGGCCTCGCCGCTGCCGGCGGCCGACGGTTTGAAGGATTCGGGCAGGTCGTAGGGATTCACCCCCGGCCCGCCGACCTTCTCCACGAGCAGCCCCGCGGCGGCGAGGATCCCGTCGCGGATCATCTCCCCCGGCAGCCGGTGCCGCGGCCCGCGCGCCAACCAGACGTTGGCCGGGTCGTCGGCCTCGACCCGGGTGTCGACGCTGCTGCGCTGCCGGTAGGTGCGCGAGGTCATGATCGTCTTCAGGAGGCGCTTCATGTCCCAGCCGCCGCCGGCGAAGTCGCGTGCCAGCCAATCGAGGGCCTCGCGATGCTCGGGGCGCACCGATTGGATGCCAAGGTCCTCCGGCGACTTCACCAGCCCCAGCCCGAACAGCCCCTGCCAGACACGGTTGACGGTCACGCGGGCGAGGAGCGGATGATCGGGGGCGGTGAGCCAGCGCGCCAGCCCGAGCCGGTTCCGCGGCGCGTCGGCGGGGAAGGGGGGCAGCGCCGCCGGCGTGTCGGGCTGCACCGGCTCGCGCCGCTTGTCGTAGTCGCCGCGCTGGAGCACGTAGGCGGTCTTCGGCACCGCCATCTCGCGCATCACCATGATCTCGGGGGGCCCCTCGGCGATGTCGTCGCGCGCCCGACGCGCCGCCCGGAGCGCTTCCCGCGCCGCCGCCGCCGGCTCGTCGATCGCCGCGGCGACGTCGCCCCCCCCGAGGGTCGCCACCGCGGCGGCCGCCGCCCGGTCGGCGGGAGGATGGGCGACCACCTCGATGATCGTGCCGGGGCGGACGAGCTCCTCGATCTCGAGCGCCGAGAGGCGGCGGGAAAACACCCGGAAGTCGTCGATCAGCCCATCCTTGAAGCCGTGGTCGCGCATCCGCTCGCCGATCCGCACGTGGTCGCCACCGCCGCCGGTGATCTCGCGCGAAAGGCCGTCGCGCACCGTCTCCAGCGCCGCCGGCCGCCCGTCGACGAAGATCCGCAGCCCCGCCGCCCGGCCCGAGCCGTCGCTGCTCACCGCGACATGCACCCAGGTGTCGAGCGGCACCGGCTCCACGCTGCGCACGCTGACGGCGTCACCGGGCCAGAAGTGGATCAGCGACCACTGCAGCCGCCCCTTCTCCACGAGCAATTCGTAGCCGCGGCTGCCGGCGTCGGTCCAGGCCTGCGACCGGTGCCAGACCACCGCCCGCGGATAGGCCTCCGGCACGCGGATCCACGCCGCGATCGTGAACGGCTCGCTGCGGTGGAAATTGCCGACCGGCGTCTGCACCGGATGGTCGCCGGTGAGGAGCACCGCCTGGCCGGAATGCCCCGGCACGAGCCGGTTTTCGCCGGGCGACGTCGCCGCGTCGCGGATCGAGAGCCGGCTGGGAAACGTCCCATCGGCCGCGCGGGAATCGAAATCGTAGCGCACGAGTTCCCCCGGCACCTCGCCGCGGTGGACGGCCGGGGGCAGTGGCGCACGCCCCGCGACCCAGTCGGCAGCGACCGCCGCGGCAGCCGCGTCGGCACGGTCCACCTCGGCGCTCGCCAGATCGCAGTCGGCCTCGGCACGGGCACGGCGCCCGCGCGCGGGATCGTCGGCGAGCGCCAGCTTGGGCGTCGGCACCGCCGGGGTGAAGTAGGAATAGAGCCCCGCCTCGTCGATGTCGTCGAAGAAGGCGAAGAACTGGTAATACTCGCGCTGCGACACCGGATCGAACTTGTGGTCGTGGCAGCGCGCACACTCGAGCGTCAGGCCGAGGAACGCCGTGCCGAACGTCGTCACCCGGTCGTTGACGTAGTTGACCCGGTACTCCTCCTCGACGCTCCCCCCCTCCGCCTCCTGCTGGTGGAGACGGTTGAAGGCGGTGGCGAGGATCTGCTCGTCGGTGGCGCCGGGGAGAAGGTCTCCCGCCACCTGCCAGGTGACGAAGTCGTTCCAGGGAAGATTGCGGTTGAAGGCGGCGATCACCCAGTCACGCCACGGCCACATCGGCCGGTCGCGGTCGACCTGGAACCCGTAGCTGTCGGCATAGCGCGCCACGTCCATCCAGTCGGCCGCCATCCGCTCGCCGTAGCGCGGGCTCTCCAGCAGCCGGTCAAGAAGCCGCTCCCACGCGCCGGGCGCGCGGTCGGCGACGAACGCCGCCACCTCCTCGGGGGTCGGGGGCAGACCGGTGATGTCGAAACTGGCGCGCCGGATCAGCGTGATCGGATCGGCCTCGGGCTGGAGCGCGAGGCCGCGCGCCGCCAGCCGCGCCGCGACGAGCCGGTCGAGCGGATGGTCACCGCTGGTTTCGCTGGCCGGGGGGAGCGGAACGTCGACCGGCGCGACGAACGCCCAGTGCGGCTCGTAGACCGCCCCGGCCGCGATCCAGCGGCGGAGGAGATCGACCTGTTCGGCGGTGAGGCGCCCGAGTTTGGCCTCCGGGGGGGGCATGACGAGGTCGGGATCGGCCGACGTGATCCGCTCGACAAGCGCGCCGGCGGCCGGGTCACCGGCGACGATCGCCGTCGCCCCGCTCGCGAGCGGGGCGACGGCCACCTCGCGGCGGTCGAGGCGCAGCCCCGCGTGGCGATTGGCGGAGTCGGGCCCGTGGCAGGCGAAACAGGAGTCGGAGAGGATCGGGCGGATGTCGCGGTCAAACGAGATCGGATCGCCGTCGGCGCCGATCGCCACCCCGCGACAGGCCGATGCTTCACCGAGCATGCCGAGGGCCAAGGCGACAAACAGCCGCAGTCGCTTCATCGCTCACACGCTCCGTCGTTCCACCACCAGCGCGGTTCACCGCCGCGGCACACTCCGTATCCTACTACGGGTTCCCCACCGCCCCCCACCCCGACTTCCCTCCCGGAACCGGCCTCGCGCCGGAAAGTGCGTGCGGCTGTCGTCGCTCGGAGATTCCGCCCTCGTCGTGCGCATCGCCCCCGATGAGGCCGCGGGCGACGCCGCCACGATCGAGGCGCTGCGTGCCGCGGTCGCAGGCCTCGCCACGGCCAACCTTCCCGGCGTGGTCGATGTCGCCGCCGCCTCGGCGACCGTGACGCTGGTCTTCGATCCGACCATGACGAGCGTCGGCACGCTCGGGCCGCTCGTCGAGCATCTGCTCAGGGCACGGTCCGAGCGCCCGGCCCCGGCGCCGCGCGCCGTGTCGCTCCCGGTCTGCTACGGCGGCGCCCACGGCCCCGACCTCGACGCCGTCGCCGAGCACACCGGCCTCGACCCCAACACGGTGATCCGGCTCCACACCAACGCCCGATACCGGGTGGCAATGATCGGCTTCCTGCCCGGGTTTCCCTATCTGGTGGGATTGCCGGCGGCCCTCGCGATGCCGCGGCTGGCGGAGCCGCGCATGCAGGTGCCCGCCGGCGCCGTCGGGATCGCCGGCGACCGCACCGGCGTCTATCCACTCGCCTCCCCCGGCGGCTGGCGGATCATCGGCCGCACGCCGCTGCCCCTCTTCCGCCCCGATCGCGATCCCCCCACGCTCCTCGCCGCCGGCGACATCGTGCGCTTCACCCCGATCGACGCCGCCGCATTCGACCGGCTCGCGACGGAGGCCGGACGATGATCCACGTCGATCGCGCGGCGGGGCTGACCACGGTGCAGGATCTGGGCCGCCCCGGCCACCGCGGGCGCGGCATCGGCGCCGGTGGCGCCGCCGACCACCTGGCGCTGGTCACGGCGAACATGCTCGTCGGCAATGCGTCCGCCGCGGCCGCGCTCGAGATCACGCTCGTCGGCCCGACGCTCTCCGTCGATCGGCCGATCTCGATCGCGCTGGCCGGTGCCGATCTCGGCATGCGCATCGACGGGATCGCCTGTCCGCCGTGGCGCGCGTTCGACCTGCCGGCGCACGGCTGCATCGACTTCACCGGCCGGCGCGCCGGCTGCCGGGCGATCCTCGCCGTCGCCGGGGGGATCGACGTCGCCCCCGTGCTCGGCAGCCGGGCCACCGATCTGCGGGCCGGCATCGGCGGCGTCGCGGGCCGGGCGCTGCGGGCCGGTGACGTGCTCCCGGTCGGTCCTCCGCCGGCGTGGCGCCCCCCCGCCGGGCCGGCGCTCGCCACCGACCTGCGGAGCCACGGCGGCGGCACGGTGCGCTTCATCGCGGGACCGGAAGCAGACTGGTTCACGGCTGCGGCGCGCGACACCTTCGCGACCTCCGCCTACACGCTCACCCCGGAGAGCGACCGGATGGGGTGCCGGCTCGCCGGACCGCCGCTCCCTCGTGCGGCACCGCGCGACATGCTCTCGCAGACGGTGCTCCCGGGAACGGTGCAGGTGCCCCCCGGCGGGATGCCGATCGTGCTCCTGGCCGACGCGCCGGTGACCGGCGGCTATCCGCGGATCGGCGTCGTGATCACGGTCGATCTCCCGATCGTCGCCCAGACGATGCCGGGTGACTCGCTCCGCTTCCACGAGGTGGGGCTCGACGAGGCGGTGGCGCTGTGCCGCGAGCGCCGGCGGGCGCTTGCACGGCTTCAGGTCGGCCTGTCGTGCGGGGAGACGCGCCGATGAAAGGCAGGCACATCGTCGATCTCAACGCCGACGTGGGAGAGGGCGACGCCGACGCCGATGCCGCGCTCCTGGCGCTCGTGAGCAGCTGCTCGATCGCCTGCGGTGGGCATGCCGGCGATGCCGAATCGATGGCGCGCACGGTGCGGCTCGCCGGCGGCCGTGGCGTGGCGATCGGCGCGCATCCCTCCCATCCCGACCGCCAGGGATTCGGACGGCGGCCGATGGAAATCGCTCCCGCCCAGCTCGCCGCGGCGCTCGAGACGCAGATCGGGGCCCTTGCCACGATCGCTGCCGCCGCCGGCGTGCGGCTCGTCCATGTAAAACCCCACGGCGCCCTCTACACCATGGCCGCGACCGACCGCGGCGTGGGCGAATGCATCGTCGCGGCGGTGCGCGCGATCGACCCGGCGCTCGTCCTCGTCGGTCTGTCCGGCAGCGAGCTGCTCCGCGCGGGGGCCCGCGGCGGGCTCGCCGTCGCCAGCGAGGTGTTTGCCGACCGTGGCTACGAGGCCGATGGCACGCTCACCCCCCGCGGGCGCCCCGGTGCCCTCCTCGATGACCCGGCGGCGGTGGCGGCCCGGGCGCTGCGGATGGTCACCGCGGGCCTCGTCGCGGCCGCCGGCGGCACCGTGGTGCCGGTGCGTGCCGACACCATCTGCATCCATGGCGACACGCCGGGAGCCGTCGCGCTCGCCGGCGCCGTGCGTACGGCGCTCGACACCGCCGGTGTGACGGTCGCGCCGTTCAGTTCCGCCCGATGAAGCTCGGCCGCAGCCGATACCCACCCCCGGGCAGGGCGCGCAGGATGCCGACGAGGAGGCCGTCGTCATCGACCGCAGCCAGGGCCTCGGCCGACTCCGGGGGCAAGCTGATCGGCCGTCCCAATGCCAGCGAGTCACGGTCCTGTCGGCTCACCGTCACCCGCGCCAGGTGGGGGACGGCAGCGAGGGCCGGCTGCAGCAGGCGCACCAGCGACGTTGGATTGACCGCGTCGGGATCGACGGCGGAGGCACGCTGGAACGGCCCGATCGCGCTGCGCTCGAGCGACTCCATGACCGCCCCCGTGCCGAGCGCCGCGGCGAGATCGCGGCCGATGGCCCGGATGAACGTGCCCGACGAGCAGATCACGTCGACCTCGAGGCGCGGCCAGTCGTAGCCGAGGATCGCGAGCCGGTCGATCCGCACCGGCTTCGGCGCGAGTTCGACCGGCCGCCCCTTCCGCGCGAGCCGGTAGGCCCGCTTGCCGTCGACGTGCACGGCGGAGTAGTCGCACGGGCGCTGGAGGATCTCCCCCTCGAGCGACCGCGCGGCGGCGGCGAGGGCGCCGGCATCGGGGCGGGGCGGATCCTCCTCGATCACGACCGGAGTCTCCAGATCGTCCGACGGGCTCGAGCGCCCGAGGGCGAAGGTGGCCCGGTAGTGCTTCGGCAGCTCGTGGAGATGGTCGACCAGCCGCGTCGCCGCCCCGACGCAGACGAGCACCACGCCGCGCGCGAGGGGATCGAGGGTGCCGGCGTGGCCGACCGATTTCGTGCCAGCCGCGCGCGCCACCACATCGACGACGGCGCGCGACGACACACCAGCCGGCTTGTCGATCGGGATCAGGCCCACGAGCGGAGGGGAGGACATCGGGAATCCAGCGCGGGAATGCAGGGGGCGGCACGGACGGCCGGAGGGCCGTCGGGGCTGTCCCTTGTGCCACATCCCGGAGCGGAACCCAAGCCCTCGGCGCCGGGAATGGCGCGCCGCGGACCCGTGCCACCGCGCCGCCGGCACTCGCCGCCGCGCCGCCGGGTGGGGTATCCTCACCGGCCCGTTCCTCCGGGGAGGTCTCTCCATGACAGCCGTCCGATCACGAGTCCCCCTCGTCGCCGTCGCGCTCGTGCTCGGCTGCGGATTCGGTCGCGCGGCTGCGGCCGCACGGCCGGTGGCGCTGATCGACTCCGACATCGCCGCCGACACGACGCTCGACGCGGCCACGGTCTGGATCGTCACGGCCGAGGTGCATGTCCTCGCCGGCGTGACGCTCACGGTCGCCGACAAGACGACGATCCTGGTGTGCAACGGCCCGACGACGATCTGGTCGATCGACGAGGACTGACCTCGTGCCCGTTGGCCGCCACCCCCATCCAACCGTAGGAGCCCCGGGATGCCCGTTCGCTGCCCGTGTGTGTTCGTGCTCGTCGCCTGCGCGCTGTTCGCGCCCGCCCCGGCCCGCGGCCAGACCGCCGACGCGCTCTACAGCGGCGGCCCGATCCTCACGATGCGCGGTGAGCGCCCCGAGGTGGCCGAGGCTCTCGCGGTGAAGGAGGGGAGGATCGTGGCCGTCGGCACGACGGCCGACCTCCAGGCGCACGTCGGCACGACGACCAGGCAGGTCGATCTCGCCGGCCACACACTGCTCCCCGGCTTCATCGACACGCACGGCCACATGGTCTATTTCGGGAAGAACCTCGTCGATGCCGATCTCTTCGGCACGCAGGACATCCCCGACCTGCTCGCGCGGATGAAGAAGCACGCCGCGAAGGTGCCCGCCGGCGGATGGATCGTCGGCTTCGGCTACCAGGCGAAGAGGCTCGCCGAGAACCGCACCCCGACCCGCGCCGAGCTCGACACGGTCTCGACCACGATCCCGGTGATGATCGTCGACAGCTCCGGCCACGCCGGCGCCGGCAATTCGCCGGTCTTCGCGGCGGCGGGGATCGGCGCCGACACCCCCGATCCCGCCGGCGGCCTCTTCGCCCGTGGGCCCGATGGCAAGGCGCTCGCCGGCCCGATGGAGGAGACGGCCCTGAATGCCGTCCGCAGCAGGCGGCCGCCGTTCACCGGCAAGCTCGCCGCCGAGGCGATCACCGGCGCCGCCCGCACCTGGGCCAGCTACGGCCAGACGACCGCGATGGAAGCGGGGCTCGGCCTCGGCAACGACGACATCGACATCGTCCTCCACGCCATCGACGAGAGCATCCTCCCGATCGACCTCTACGTCGCCGCGAAGGACTCGGTGGTGGACGACGCGCTGGCGGCGGCCTACCGGGTGGATGCCGCGGTGAAGGAGGCGGCCAACGGCGCCGGGGGGACGGCGGCCCGGCTCCTCGCCGCCCGCCCCGATCTCGACAAGCGCTACGTGAACCGGGTGCGTCTCGGCGGGGTGAAGTTCTGGCTCGACGGCAGCCTCGACACCGCCTGGATGCGCGAGCCCTACACCGCCAATCCGCCGGGCAAGACGGGCGAATACCGCGCCTACCGGCAGATCCCCGACGAGGTGCTCGACGCCGCGTTCGACCGCTTCTGGCCGACGAACTTCCAGATCCACATGCACATGAACGGCGACGCCGCCGCCGACCAGGCGCTGGCGGCGATCGAGAAAGCGGTGGCGAAGCACGGGCTGCACGACCACCGGCCGGTGTTCGTCCACGCGTCGTATCTGCGCGACGACCAGATCCGGAAGGTGAAGAAATTCGGCGCCATCCCCAGCTTTCTCACCTCGGGGATCCTCCCCGGCGGCGACGCGGTGGCGCGCATGTGGGGTGCCGACCGGGCGGCGCGGTCGATGGCGGCGCGGACGATGCTCGCCGAGGGGATCCCGTTCACCTTCTCGCACGACGCCCCGGTGAGCCCCGAGCCGTGGATCCTGACCCTCGTCGATTGCGGAGTGAACCGACGCACTCCGTCGGGGCAGGTGATCGGCCCGGAGGAGCGCATCCCGCCGTATGCGGCGCTGCGGGCAGTGACGGCGCTGGCGGCCTACCAGATCAAGGAGGAGCGCACGAAGGGCACGCTCGAACCGGGCAAGCTCGCCGATCTGGTGATCCTCGAGAAGAACCCGCTCGACGTGCCGAGCGACACGATCCGCGACATCGCGGTGCTGGAGACGATCAAGGAGGGGAAGACGGTCTGGCGGAGGGGGGAGTGATCCGCGAGACCGCCCGGTCTCCGCCATCCGGCTCTCCGCCATCCAGAATCGACTCGATCTCGGCGACGGCGGCTGAGCGTTCGCTGGTGTCGAACCGGCCATCCTGGTCGGTGTCGAACCGGTCGAGGAGTGTCTTCCGGAGCGCCTCCCGCGTCACGACCCGGCGCGCCGGCTCGCCCGCCGGCTGACCGAGCCAGCGCCGGGCCACCTCGTCGCCGAGCGCGGCCCGTTCGCCCGCGTCGAGCGTGCCGTTGCCGTCGATGTCGAAACGGCGCACCGCGGGGCCGAGGATCGTCGATTTCACGAGCGGGCCGTTGCGTTCGACCTGCGTCATGATCTCGGTCAGCGCCGTCTTCCGCTCGGCGTCGTCGAGCGTGCCACTCGAGTCGGCGTCGAAGCGGGCCAGGAGCAACGCCCGCGCCTGCCCCTCGAGATCGCCCCCCTTCTGCTTCAGGGTGTCGAGGGCCTCGGCACGCTCGGCATCGTCGAGCTGCCCGTCGCCATTGCGGTCGAAGCGCTTCATCGCCTCGGCACGGAGCCGATCGCCGGCCCGATCGAGCAGCCCACCGAGCCCGCGGCGCGGCGCCGCTGGGGGAGGGGCCGGCGGAGGTGCGTTTCCCGGCGGCGCCGGCTCCGACTGGGCGGCGGCGAGCGGCAGCCGACCGCCCGCCACGGCACACACCACCAATCCCACCGCCGCTGCGGCGAGTGACCGGCCGACGACGCATCTCCCCATCCGGCACCTCCGATCGGCTCGATCCAGGCGAACCGTCACTGTTCACCGCACGGCCGCCAGTCGGTCAGCCTACCCGGAAAGCGGCCCGGCGGCCGACACTCGAAAACCTGCGCGTTTCGAGTGGCCAAAGGCCAAGGATGGACTTTGGCCACGGGCTGCCAGCAGGCTGTGGACAAACAGCCTGCTGCACCTCATGGATGAGGTGCCGGGAGCGCAGCTCCCGTGAAAACCGCAGGTTTTCGAGTGGCCAAAGGCCATGGATGGACTTTGGCCACGGGCTGCTGGCGCTACACGATCCCGGTGAGCAGCGGGATCATCGCCGGCGAGAGCCTGATGGGGGTGCTGATCGCGTTGCTCCAGGTGTTCGACGTGATCGTGCCGCACTGATGCTGCAGGTTCGCCGCGGCGGGCGGGCCACGGCACCGGCCCCTCAACCGGCGCACCCGCGGATCGGAAACGCATAGAGATCGGCCACCTCCGCCGCGTTCCGGCCACCGAGCCGCACCCGGTCGGCGAGTGCCTCGGGGCGCGCGAGCCCCTCGGCCGCAAGACGGGCGACCTTGAGATCGAGGAGGGCGCGCGTGCGCGCCGCATCGGCGCGGGCGTGGCCGAGCGGATGGCGCACCAGGCCGCTGTCGAGCCGGCCGAGGCGCGGATGCACGATCTCCAGGCTCGTCGGGATCCCGTCGGGGTAGAGCGTGTCGTAGGCCGGCCCACCGTGCTCGATCACGATCCGGTCGATCAACCGGGCGACGTCGGGATCGGCGATCGCCGAGTCGGAATAGTCGTTGGGGAGGAGCATCAGTTCCTCCCATCCGGGTGTGCTGCCGAGGGCGCCGCCCGCCTTGAGGAGACTGCGGGCGAGGATGTAGGGGAGCGAGTGGTCGGCCGACTGCCGGGTGGTGGGGGTGCGCTTGGCGGGGTCGGCGATGATCGAGAAGGCGGGCTCGTAGATCCGCACCACGATCCGCTCGATCCCGTCGATCGCCGCCGCGAGGCGTGGCTCCAGGGCGAGCAGATCGACCAGCGCCTGGAGGCAGCCGGCCGACTGGTGCTCATAGAGACCGAGCTTGAAGTGCATGGCGTGGATGGCGAAGGCCGCCCCCGACCAGCCCAGTTCGAGATCGAACGGGCTCTCGCCCTCGGGGCACGGTTCGAAGCGCCGGTAGAGGGCGAGCGGGTTGCGGAACACGTCTTCGGGACCGTGGAAACCGGCCAGCGAGCGCCGCGCCGCGAGGACCGCCGTCTCCGCCGCCAGCGCCGCCGACGAGCCCTTGCTGTCGGAGAGCTGGTGGCCGGCCCGGATCGCGCGGAAGGGCACGTAGTGGGCGACCACCATCCCGATCGCCGACTCGATCTGCCGCTCGTCGCCCCCCAGCGCCGCGGTGAAGGCGGCGGCACTGGCGACGGCGCCGTGGTGGACGTGGTCGATCGCATGACGGCGCAGCGCGAAGACCTCGGCGAGCCGGCCGCGGATCTCGTCGATCAGTAGCATCAGCCGCAGCGTGGCAGCGCCGTCGAGCCGCGCTTCAGTGGCGGCCGCCAGGGCCACCGGATACCAGTCGTTGTGGCCGAATTCCCCCGCCGCGCGGCCGCTGGCGGCGTCGTGCCCGAAGTTGGTGCCGTTGGCGTCCCATTCGCGCACTGCGGCGGAGTTGGCGGCCACCGCCCGGGGGGCATCGCAGCGCACCGAAGACCCGAGGCAGACCGCACCGGCGGTCCCCTGCTGCGGCGGGCTGGCAAGCGCCTCGCGGCGGAGGATCGTGGGCGCCGCCGCCCCGCGGGCCAGCGCCGATACACCACAGGCGACACTGTCGAGGTGGAACAGCTCGACACGGTCGAGGGTGGCGCGGTCCGGCGCGCCGGCGGAGAGGAAGTCGAGACAGTAGCGGGCGAGGCCGCGTGCCTGGTTGGTGTGGCGCGGCAGGAGGCGGGTGTCGGCCATCGAGGGCTCCCGGGCGGAGGGGCGGGGCAGGGGTGGGGGGTGTTCTCGCGCAGCCGCTGCCGTGGAACAGCGGCCGCACCGGTGGCGGGGCGCCGTCCGTCGGCCACCCGGCCGGCTACACTCTAGGCATGGAACCGACACGGCTGGGTCCCTACACCGTCACCTCGCGGCTGGGCCGGGGTGGCATGGGGGCCGTTTACGAAGCGGTCGACGCCTCCACCGGAAAGGCGGTGGCGGTAAAGGTGCTCGCCTCCCACCTCGCCGACGATGCGGGCCTGCGCCGGCGGTTCCATACCGAGATCGACACCCTCAAGAATCTCCGCCACCCGGGCATCGTCCAATTGCTGGCCTTCGGCGAGGAGGACGGGCAGCCCTACTTCGCGATGGAGTTGGTGCGCGGCCGCAGCCTCGAGCACCTGATCCGCGATGGGCGTCGCTTCACCTGGCGCGAGACGGTCACCGCGGCGCTGGCGGTGACGCGGGCCCTCAAGGTCGCACACGACCACGGCGTGGTCCATCGCGACATCAAGCCCGCCAACCTGCTCGTGCCCGATTCCGCCGGCAGCCTCGAGGCGATCAAGCTGGCCGATTTCGGCATCGCCAAGCTGTTCGCCAGCGGCACCCACACCTCCCACGGCTCGATCATCGGCACCGCCGAGTACATGTCGCCGGAGCAGGCATCCGGCCGCCCGATCGACCACCGCACCGATCTCTACGCGCTGGGGCTGGTGATGTTCGCCATGCTCACCGGCCGCCCACCGTTCCGCGCCGATCAGCCGACGGTGGTGATCCACAAGCAGCGCACGGAGAAGCCGCAGCGCGTCGGCGCCCTGGCCGCGGACGTCCCACCCCTGCTCGAGGAACTCATCGACCGCCTGCTGGCGAAGGATCCGGCGACGCGCCCCGCCAGCGCCCTCGCCCTCGGCCGGCTGCTCTCGGCGATCGAGGTGGTGGAGGTGGAGCCGGAGCCGCCGGCGCCTGGCCCGAGGCCGCCCCCGTCTCCCGATGGCGACACCCGCAACGAGCAGCTCGTCCTCGGGAAGCCCACGCTCCAACTGCCCGGCGATCCCGCCGATGCCGACAGCCACACGACGATCATGCACGAGCCGCAGACCGGGGGACGCACCGAGCCCTCCCGTCCCGCCGTGCCGATCAGCCCGCCGGCGACCCTCCGGGTGCGCCGCGACCGCACCAGCCCCAGCCCGGGGGCCGCCACCGCCGGCCGCCAGATCAATGAGGCCCCGGCCGAGGCCGACGAACCCACCCCGGTCCGCCGCAACCGCTTCACCACCGTCGAGGATCTCGAACGGGTGGCACGACGCCGGCAGCGGCGCCTCGACCTCCTCCAGGCAGGGTGGCGCTGGACGGCGGCGCTGACCCTCACGGCGGCGACGGGCTACGGATTCTGGCTCCTCTTCCGCCCCACCTCCGCCGATCAGCTCCACACCCGGATCCTCGGCGTGGTCACCGATCCTGAGGCCGACATGCGCGACGCCCGCCGCGACATCGACGCCTTCGTGACGCGCTTCCCCGATGATCCGCGCTGCGCCGAGGTGGACGAAAAACGGCTCTCGCTCATGCTCGATGCCCTCGAGCAACGCGCGAAGCGCCGGCTCGAACCCAACCCGCCGAAGATCAAGCGCGAGTATTACGCCGCCGTCGACCGGGTCGACACCGACCGCGGCGGCTCCGTCACGGAGCTGGAGGCGATCCTCACCGGCCACGCCGACATGCTCCGCGCCGCCGATGGCCTCGCCTCGACCAAGCTCAACGAAGACATGCAGTGGCTGCTCCTCACCAGGCGCACGCTGCAACGCCTCAAGCCCGCCGCGCAGCGCGACCAACAACAGGATCTGGCCACGATCCGCGAGCGGCTCGCGGAGGTCGCGCGGCTTGCCATCCAGGCGGCCCAGGCTCCGCCGGCGGCCCGCCTCACGCTCGAAAGCCGTCGCCGCGAGTTGCTCGAGAGCGTGATCGACACCTACGGCGAACGGGAGCACGCCCGGCCGCTGGTCGATGAGGCCCGCCGGCTTCTCGCTGCCACGCCCGGCACGACGGGCGACGCCCCGGGCCGCCCCGGGGCCCCGTCACCGACCACCGCGCCCGGTCGCTGAACGACTGGCGCTTCTCGAAAGGACCGTCACCGCCGATGCCCACCCCCCCCGCCGCCCCGGGCCCACGCCAGCCGCTGCCACGCAGCCACGCCGCTTTCGCCCGGGCGAAACGGCTCATTCCCGGTGGGGTCAATTCCCCGGCCCGCGCCTTCGGTGGTGTCGGCGGCGAGCCGATCTTCTTCGCCCGGGCAGACGGCCAGTGGCTCACCGACATCGACGGCCGCCGCTACCTCGACTACATCGGTTCGTGGGGCCCGATGATCCTCGGCCACCGGCACCCGCGGGTCGTGGCGGCGATCACGGAGGCGCTCGACCACGGCACGAGCTTCGGGGCCCCGACCGAGGCGGAGAGCCGCCTCGCCCAATTGATCATCGACTGCGTGCCGAGTGTCGAGAAGGTGCGCCTGGTGAGCAGTGGCACCGAGGCGGCGATGAGCACCGTGCGGCTGGCGCGCGGTTGCACCGGTCGCGACGTGATCGTGAAGTTCGCCGGCAACTACCACGGCCACGCCGACAGCCTGCTCGTGGCGGCCGGATCGTCGGCAGCCACGCTCGGCGTGCCCGACTCGCCGGGGGTCACTGCCGGCACCGCGCGCGACACGGTGGTGCTCGAATACAACGATCCCCAGGGCCTCGAGGATCTGTTCGCCGCCCGCGGCTCCGCGATCGCCGCCGTGCTCCTCGAGCCGGTGGTGGGCAACATGGGGCTGGTGGTGCCGACCCCGGAGTTCCTCGCCACCGCACGGCGGCTGACCACCGCCCATGGCGCGGTGCTGGTGTTCGACGAGGTGATGACCGGCTTCCGCCTGTCGCTCGGCGGTGCCCAGCAGATCCTCGGCGTGACTCCCGACATCACGGTGCTCGGCAAGATCGTCGGCGGGGGTCTGCCGTTGGCGGCCTACGGTGGCCGCGCCGACCTCATGGATCACATCCTCCCGGCGGGGAAGGTGTTTCAGGCGGGCACGCTGTCGGGCAACCCGCTGGCTGTCGCGGCGGGCACCGCGACCCTCGAGGAACTCCGCGACCATCCCCCGTACGAACGGCTCGAACGGCAGGGAGCGTTCCTCGAGCAGGGGCTGCGCGACGCGGCGGCGAAGGCGGGCGTGCCGGTGTGGATCGCGCGGAAGGGGAGCATGCTGACGATGTTTTTCCAGCGCGGGCCGGAGGTGGTGCCGGTCACCGGCTGGCGCACCGCCAGCCAGAGCGACACGGCCGCCTATGGGGGCTATTTCTGGGGAATGATCGACCGTGGGGTCTATCTCCCCTGCAGCCAGTACGAGGCCCTGTTTTTCTCCGCGGCGCACACCGATGCCGACATCGTGGCAACCGTCACTGCCGCAGCGGAGGCTCTCGCCACCCTGGGCTGACCCGCAGTCCCGCCGGCACACGTTGGCCCCCGGGCACACGTTCGACCGCCGGCACACCTTCGACCGGGCGAGGGGATCGGCAAACGCTCGACGAGCGTGAGGCCGCCCCGGCCTCAGCGAGGAGACTTTTGCCGTCCCCGAGCGC
>SXWA01000183.1 GCA_005791575.1 Planctomycetaceae bacterium | reverse complement strand
GTCGAGCACGCGGAGGCTGCGCTCCACCTCGACGGTGAAATCGACGTGGCCCGGGGTGTCGATGAGGTTGATGTCGCAGTCGCCCCACTTCACGCTCGTGGCGGCGCTGGTGATCGTGATCCCGCGCTCGCGCTCGAGGTCCATGTAGTCCATGGTGGCGCCGTCACCGCCCCCCTTCACCTCCTGGATGCGGTGGATGCGGCCGGCGTAGTACAGGATCCGCTCCGAGAGGGTCGTCTTGCCGGAATCGATGTGGGCGGAGATGCCCATGTTGCGGAGCTTGGAAAGATCCATGGGAGCCTTGGTCCACCTGCGGGGAAGGGGAAAGAAACCGGGGGGAACCGCGCGGAAAACGGCGGTCCGGGGGAGGGCACCGACTCCGCGAATATACTCGGCTCCCACCCGGGGGGACAGGCGAGCCGACCCTCGGACAGGACCGGTTGAGCCGTGTGTTCCGCCCCTGACCGGCTCCCCCCGCCGCGCAGATCCCGCCGAGAAAGCCCATGAGCCAGTCCGAATCACCCGCCCTCGGCCCGCCGGGCCGAGGGACCCACGCTGGTGACGAGCCCGGCACCCACGGGCCCGGGCGCCCATGGGTCACCTGCCTGGCGCCGCTGGTGACCTACATGCTGGCCGGATCCCTCCTCCCCTCTGCAGAGGGCGGTGGCCTGGCCGGCAGCCTCGGGATCCCGTTTTCCGCCTATCCGTGGGTCTACGGTCTCCAGGTGGTGGCGACGCTGATCGCGATCGGCTGGTGCTGGCGCGACCTCGCCCCCTGGCTCGGCCGTCCGACGTGGTGGCCGCCGCTGGTGGGGGTGGCCCTGGTCGTGCCCTGGGTGGTGCTCGCCACACTGCAGCGCGATTCGGGGTGGCTCATCGGGTTCGGCGCGCGTGCCGGCTTCAATCCGTTCGCCGCGTTGGGAGCGGGCACGGCTGCCTCCTGGGCCTTCCTGGCGGTGCGGGCCCTCGGCCTCGTCGTGGCGGTGCCGATCGCCGAGGAACTGTTCCTCCGCGGATTCCTCATGCGGTACGTGGTGAACGAAGACTTCTGGCGCGTGCCGTTCGGCACCCTGACCGCCGCCGCGGCCGCAGCGTGCGTCGGCTACGGCGTGGCCACCCACCCCGCCGAGGCGGTGGCGGCGGCGGTGTGGTTCGCCTCGGTGACCGGAATCGCCGCCGCGACCCGCAAGCCGATCGACTGCATCCTCGCCCACGCCGGCACCAATTTCGCCCTCGGCGCCTATGTCCTCGCCACCGGCAACTGGTGGCTGGCGTGACCGCCGGGCCCACTGCCCCTTCCAGTGGCCATGCTGCCGCAGCGGGTGGCCACGCGGCATTCGGACCAGGGCTGCGCGGGCGGCTCGCCCCCACCCCCACCGGCGTGCTGCACGTCGGCCATGCCCGGACCTTTGCCGTCGCCGCGGCCCGGGCGGGCAGGGCAGGGCTCGTGCTGCGGATCGAGGATCTCGATGCCCCACGCTGCCGGGAGGAGTTCGTCACGGCGGCCCTCGACGACCTGCGCTGGCTCGGCCTCCGCTGGACGGAGGGCCCCGACATTGGCGGCCCCTGCGCCCCCTACCGGCAAAGTGCGCGGACGGCCTGGTTCCTCGACGTCTGGCGGCGCCTCGAGGAGACGGGGGTGATCTACCCCAGCCCCCACTCCCGGCGCGACGTCGAGGAGGCGGCCAGCGCCCCCCATGAACCGACCGCTGCCGAGGGGGGCGAGCCGATCTTCCCCCCGGCGCTCCGCCCCGCGCGGCGCGAGCGGGCGACCGCCCCGGGGGGCGTGGCCTGGCGGTTTCGGGTGCCCGACGGCCGCACGATCGAGTTCGACGACGGCCTCCAGGGGCGCGTGAGACGCACCGCCGGGGTGGACTTCGGGGATTTCGTCGTCTGGCGCCGTGACGACCTCCCCGCCTACGAATTGGCCGTCGTCGCCGACGACCACGCGATGGGGATCGCCGAGGTGGTCCGCGGGGCCGACCTGCTCACGAGCACGGCTCGGCAGATCCTCCTCTTCGAGGCGCTCAGGTGGCCCGCGCCGCGGTGGTGCCACGCCGACCTCGTGCGCGATGCCGACGGGCGCCGCCTCGCGAAGCGCAGCGGCGGGCTGGCGATCCGCGATCTCCGCGCCCGGGGGGCGACCCCCGCCGATGTCCTCACCCTCCCGGTGGCGGCGCTGGCGTCCATCTGAACCAGGGGGGCCAGCGCCCGCCCCGGCGCGCCAGCGCCCGCCAGGCCGCCAGGCCGATGCCCGCCGCCGCGAGGGCGATCCCCCCCGGCTCGGGCACGGCGGTGATCGTGACGTACCGGCCGGCCTTCTGGTCGGCGGCGAAGTTGGCAGCTCCCGAGAGCGCGTCGTAGT
The DNA here is from genome assembly GCA_005791575.1 of Planctomycetaceae bacterium. Taxonomy (GTDB): domain Bacteria; phylum Planctomycetota; class Planctomycetia; order Pirellulales; family UBA1268; genus F1-20-MAGs016. Next base: position 11,652 of record SXWA01000183.1, on the reverse strand, counting down.
CGATCTGCCACTGGCGGGTTCCCGCTGTGAACCAGGCGCCGTCGGCGAGCGTGGTGCCGCCGAGCGTGAACAGGCCCCCGTTCCACGCGCCTGTGTAATTGACCAGCGCGAAACGGGTGTCGCGCGGCACCGTCGCCCCCGGGGCGAGGTCGGCCAGTAGCAGGCTCACCGTGCCGACCAGCGCGAGGTCGCCGTTGACCACGAGCAGATCGGCGCCGACCGACGGCGCGGCGGCACCGTCGATCCCGGCCAGCACCGTCGCCCCGTCGAGGAGCGTGAGGCCGCCCACCACCAACGACTCGATCCCGTCACCGGGTGCCACCACACCGCCGGCACCGACCGTCACCGCGCCGCCGAGGATTCCCGTGCCGCCGAGGGTGCCCCCGGTCACGGTCACGCCGCCGAGCGCCGTCGCGGCATCGCCATTGACGAGCAACCGGCCACCGCTGATCGCGGCTCCACCGGCGAAGCCCTGGCTGCCGGTGAGCACGAGTGTGCCCTGCTCGACCGCGAGTCCACCCGCCAGACCGCTCGTCGCACCCGCGCCGAGCACGAGCCGGCCCGACCCGGATTTGGTGAGCCCCGCGGTCCCCACCAGGCGGCTGGCGACCGTGGCCGTGGCGCTGCCGGTGACGACGATGCTGTTGACCGACCGGGTGAGCCCGCCGAGGCGCAGCGTGCCGCCGGTGACGACATAGCCGTCGCCCCGGAACTCGAGCCCCCCCTCCACGCCGATGCTCCCCGACACCGTGACGGTGCCCCCGGCGCCGTCGAAGATCCCCCGTGCCGTCGGCAGCCAGACGGTGGAGCGGTCGGTCCAGGTGGCATCGACGACTCCCCAGGTGCCGCTGCCCCCGCTGCCCGCCGTCCCCGCCCAGCGGATCGACTGGAAGAGTGGATTGGCCGCCTGGCCGGTGTTGGCGACGTCGTAATAGGCGGTCAGCTCGGTGCGGTACCCGGCGGTGCCGGTGCGCGTCACCCCCTCGCTGTACCACAGGGAGTGGCCGGTGGCGTCCTGCCGCGTCCGGTCGATCATCTGGCGGAGGTCGCTCCACGGTGTGGCGGAGCCGGTGCCGAGGATGCGCAGCCCCCCGGCGAGCTCGTCGGTGCGGCTCCCCATCGCGGTCACCTGCGCCGGCCAATCGGTGTTGAAGGCGGCGATCGTCGTCCGGTAGGCCTGGGGCACCACCTCGTCGTAGAGGCCCGCCGCCACCCAGTCGGACCACTTGGCGTTGAGATTGGCCGTGCTGAAGTTGATCACCGCCGGGGCCAGCGAGATCACCACGTCGGGCTTGGCGGCGCGGATCGCGGCGTGCAGCTCCGTGGCGAAGTTCTGCATCTTCTGCTGGCGCCAGGCGACGAACTGCGCGTCGGTGGCACTGCTGGGGAGGGCCCGGCCGGTCTCCTGGAGGTAGGTGGCGCGGGTGACGTCGTCGTAGCCGAACTGCACCGGCCAGGTGAGCCGGTCGTCGAACTGGATCACCTGCAGGTCGAACTGCTGCACCGCCTCGACGGCGATCCCCTTGATCAGGGTCCGCACCTGCGGCACGAGGGGATTCATCCAGGAGTAGCCGTTGCTCGTGTTGGTGTAGTTGCCGGCGCTGTCCTTGAGGAGCCAGCCGTTGTCGCGGGCCTTGATCGCCAGGGGATTGTTCGGCGTGCCGAACCCCGCGGCGAGGCCGTACTCGAACCAGGCACCGTGGACCAACCCGTTGGCCGCCGCGGCGGAGCGCGTCTCGGCCAGGAGGTTGCGCCCCGCGAGACTCGGGTTGAGCGAGGTCGTGCCGGTGACGATCACCTTGGAGTTCCGCACCCTCGACATCGCCCAGTTCACCGATTCCTCACCCGCCGTAAGGAGACGACGATGGTTTCTGTGTTTTCCAGGGAGGAGAGTCTGCCCCCGGTTTCGCTGCGCAACGCTGCGCAGCGGTTTGCCACGGGGTCTGTCGCCCGTTCGCTTCACGTGGCGGCGATTTCGTTCGCCGCACTCGCGGCCGCGATGACGACCGCGCCGGTGCACGCCCAGATCGGCCTCTACGAGGTCGCGCGGTTCGATCTCAGCCTCACCGCCAGCGCCACCGGCGGCGCCTACATCGGCAGCAACCCCACGGCGGTCGCCTGGAACGGTTCGCGCTTGTGGGTCGCCGGCTACAACGGCACCGGCGCGGCCGGCACGACGTCGATGATCGAGATCACCAATGCCACGTCCCAGGGCCTCGTCACCCCCACCTACTCGAGTCCGTTCGGCACGATCGCCAGCGTGCCCAACACCCGGGGCTACACCGGCCTGGCCATCAGCGGCACCCTGATCGGGGCGTCGTTCGACCTGGGCAGCAACAGCCAGAACGGCATCCAGGGGTTCTCCACGGCCAATCAGAAACTGTGGGATCTTTCGGCCTCGGGCACGAACGCAGCGAACATCGGCACCACACGTGGTTACGCAGGTCCGGCATTCGATCCGGGTTACCTGGGCAATTCCGCCCAGGGAAGCGGACTGGCCTGGGTCACGCAGGGGCAGGGACGCCGCTTCCTCAACGAATCCGTGTCGGGTTCGTCGATCTACACGACGACGGCCAACGTCCCCACCGGCGCCCAGCAGGGGATGATCATCAACACCAATCCGGTGTCGACGAACTGGCGTGACCTCGCCTTCGATCCCGCCACCGGGGATCTCTACACCCGCACCAACGGCAACGTCACGCGCACCAACCGGACCGGAGCCAACACCGTCCGGTCACCGAGCGGCGTCAACGGGCAGTCGGACCTGATCTTCACGACGGCCACGGCGAACAACAACCTCGGCAACAACCTCGGCTACATGAATGGCGTCACGTCGGGGACGTTCAACTCGTTCGTCAACAACTACGCCGGCGACCTGATCGTGTTCAACGACCGGGCGAGCACCGCGGGGGGCCAGTCGCCGTTGAGCGTGATCAAGTTCCTCACCACCAGCGGGACGGCGATCACCCCGACCTGGACCTTCATCAACGGTGCGACCCCGGCCAACGGATCGGGCCTCTACGACTTTTCGTGGGACCCCTCCTCGCAGACGCTGGCGGTGGTCGACTTCTCGAACCGCGGCGTCTCGATCTTCAGCACCGCCGTTCCGGAGCCCTCGACCTGGGCGATGGCGGGCATGGCCGGCACCGCGCTGGCCGGGCACTCGCTCCTGAAGGCACGGCGGCGGCGCAAGCCAGCGGGCGGTTCCCCGCCGGCTGACGATTCCTCGGGTGACGACGCGCCCGATCCCCGGGAGCCGGCGTGACCGGCACCCGGTCGCGACCGGAACGTCACCCCCGCGCCGCCATCACGGCCGACCGACGCAAAACAGGTGCGCTTCGCCGCGGATGAACAGGTCGCGACCGGCCGGGGCAGGCGTGGCGTCAACCCCCTCCCCCATGTCGTTGGTGGCGACGACCTCGAGTGCAGGCGTGTCGCGGATCACGGTGATCGTGCCCCCGCGGTCGGTCAGATAGACATGCCCCGCCGCCGCCACCGGCGAGGCATAGGTCCGCCCCACTCCGGGAATCCGCGCCGATTCGTAGTGCGGGGCCCCGGTGCGGGTATCGACGCAGGTCAGCAGGCCAGTCTTCTCCTTGTAGTAGTAGAGGCGGTCGCCGGAGAGCAGCGGCGAGGCGACGTCGGGGGTGTCTTTCGTCCGGCTCCAGATCACACCGTGGCCGGGGGCCAACTCGCCGCGGCCGGCGAGGTCGAATGCGCCGATGAACGCCCCGCGGAAGCCGCTGCCGACGAAGGCCACCCCGCCCGTCGCCACCGCCGAGGCACAGGGGCGCTCGGTCTGGCCGCCGCACTGCCACAGTTCCTTCCCGGTGGCGAGGTCGTAGCCGCGCGCCCGGCGCTGGCCGTTCATCACCACCTGCCGCCCACCGGCGGCATCGGTCACCACCAGCGGCGTCGCCCAGCAGGTGGGCTCGTCGCGCGGCGCTTCCCACACGGTGCGCCCCGTCTTCGCGTCGAGGGCGAAGAGCGACGAGGGCCCCTCGTGGTCCCAGGGCACGAGGATCATCCCGTCGGCGAGCGTGGGGGAACTCCCCTCGCCGAATCCGTTGCGGATCCGCATGTCGCCGAAGTCGCGGTCCCAGACCGGCTCTCCGTGGCGCGTGAGGCAATACAGCCCGCGGGAACCGAAGTGGGCGTAGACGCGTTCGCCGTCGGTGCAGGGAGACGCGGAGGCGAAACCGTTGGTCTGGTGGGTGCCCTCGTGCGGCACCGCCTCGACCACCGTGCGCGTCCAGCGCGTCGTGCCGGTGGCCCTGTCGATGCAGACGACCTTGAAGTCGAGCAGCCCCGGCTTCCCCTCCATCGGCACGGAGGTGGTCACGTAGACATCGGCACCGAGCACCACCGGCGACGACGACCCGCGCCCGGGGATCGCCACCTTCCAGCGGAGGTTCTTCTCCGGGCCGAACTCCACCGGCGGCGTGGCATCGGGCGAGTCACCATTGCCACCCGGCCCGCGCCAGTGCGGCCAGTCGCTGATCGCGGTGTCGGCCCGGACGACCGCACCAACCGGCCCGACGACCAGCGCGGCCGCCAGCCACACGCTCAGCAGCCCCGCCCTGCGCGCCCCGTCGTGCATCCCGCTCATGTGACTGCTCCCGTGGTCCAAGGGTGGCCGGAAGACACCCACGCCGCCGCGTGCGGGCCCCGCGGGATTCCACGGTAGGGCCACGGCCACGGCATGGTCAACGTCGGACCGATGGCCCCCTGCCCGGATGGATGGAGCCGCCACGGGTGTGACGGTCGGCGCGATGCGGGTCTGGTATGCTCCGCCCCATCTCGCAGGCGAGCCGCCCATGCCCACGCCCCGTCGGCATTTCATCCGCTATCTCGTCGCCGGCCCGATCAGCGCCGGCTGCCCGCTCCGGGCCGCCGATGACGGCACCGCCGCCGCGCTCCCGGCGGGCAGCCGGATGGCTGGCGATACGTTCGCGATCGGTCACCGCAAACGGGATGGCGGGGTTTTCCCACGGCCGAGCCGCTGGACGTCGTGTGCGCTCGTGATCGTCGGCGGTGGCATGAGTGGCCTGGCGGCAGCATACTTCGCCGGGAACGAGGATCTCGTGCTCCTCGAGAACGAGGCGGCCCCCGGCGGCCATGCCCGGTCGGATGCCCTCGGCGGGATTCCCTGTTCGATCGGCACCGCCTATGTCGGCCGCAACGATGCCGCCGGAAAGCTGGCCGCGGAACTGGGCCTCCCCCCCCGCGCCGTGGCCGGCTGGGATGGCACGGTCGATCGCGGCGTGTTCACACCCGACATCTGGGGCGGAGGCATCGATGCCCTGCCCTACGAGCGCCGGGTCCGCGACCAGTTCGCCGCCTGCCGGCGCGACTTGCTCCGTCTCGATCCCGACGACGCCCGCCACGACGACCTCGCGCTGGCGGACCTGCTGGCGCCGTACGGCCCCGAGGTGACCCGCTGGTGGGACGCCTACTGCCCCTCCAACTGGGGCGCGCGGGCCGACGGTGTCGCCGCGTCACTCGGGATCGAGACGGTCCGTTGGTGGGCACGGCCCGACCGCGTCGATACCCGGGCGACGTGGCCGGGAGGAGTCGGGGCGCTGGCGGAAAAACTCGCCGCCGTCGTCCGCGAGCGTCATCAGGAGGGGATCGTCACCGCGGCGACGGTCCTCTCCGTCACCCAGTCGGGCGACGGGGTCGAGGTGACGTACTTCCATGACGGCGCGGTGGTGGGGGTGCGGGCCCGGGCCGCCATCGTCGCGGTTCCGAAATACATGGCCCGGCACCTGCTGCCCGACCTGCCTGCCGACCAGCGCGAGGCGATGGGGCGGATCACCTACAACCCCTACTGCGTGGTCAACGTGCTCTGCGCGCGCCCGGTCCGGCGGCACGCGTTCGACACCTGGTTTCCCGGCCGCCGCTTCACCGACTGCATCGCGGCCGACTGGGTCTCGAGCGCCCGCGGTGGGGACGATGCCGGCAGACTGCTCACCTGCTACGTGCCGCTGGCCGACGGCGAGCGTGAGGCGCTCCTCGACGACGATCGCTGCCGGGAACTGGCCTCGGCGGTCGTCGCCGACCTGTGCGCGGCGTGGCCGGGGGAGAAGCCCGAGCCGGTGGAGGTGCATCTCTACCGGCGCGGCCACGCGATCCATGCCTCGGCGCCGGGGCTCACCAGGCATCAGGCGCTGGCCCGCCGCCCGCTGGGCCGGATCGCCTTCGCGCACGGCGACGTCGGCAGCCTCGTGGCCTCGTCGTCGGGGGCGATCCGTGCGGCCCGCCGGGCGGTCGACGAGATCGCGGTGTGGCGATGACGACGCGCGTGGCGGCACGACCCACGGTGGCGACGGAGCGCGACACCAGCCCTCTTGTCAGCCTCTCGATCGGCTCGCCACTGGGCCCGCTCCTGCTCGTCGCCGCGCCGCGCGGGCTTCGCGCGGTGCACTGGCAGGCGAAGCTCCCCGACCGCGGCGACGATCCCCCTCCACGTGGCCCCCGGTCCGGCACCAGCGCGGCCCACGACGCCCTCCGTGCCGCGGCCGCGCAGCTCGCCGCCTACTTCGCCGGCACGCGCACCACCTTCGACCTGCCGCTCGATCCGCTCGGCACGCCGTTCCAGTCGGCCGCCTGGGCCATCCTCCGCGGGATCCCCTTCGGCACGACGATCAGCTATGCCGACCAGGCGCGCCGGCTCGGCGACGCGCGCAAGGCGCGCGCCGTCGGCGCCTCCCACGGCCGCAACCCGCTGCCGATCATCGTCCCCTGCCACCGGGTGATCGGCAGCGGTGGGGCCCTGGTCGGGTTCGCCGCCGGCATGGAGGCCAAGGCCTGGCTCCTGCGGCACGAGCAGGCGGTCGCGGGCGCCGCTTGCGCCGGGCCGAGCAACCAGCCAAAGCGTTCCTGGAACCAGAGGCCCTTGTCGGTGTCGTAGACAGTGCCGTCGCGGTCGAGGCAGGTGATCACGCCGCCCTGCTCGCGGTCGAGGCCGTGCCGCAGCCAGAACGGCACGATGTCGGAGAGGAGACCGTCGCGATAGGTGTCGCCGGGCACTGCAGCCCGGACCGTTTCGGCGCTCGTCGCACGCGTCACTCGCTTCCCGCCGTGTGGTCCGCCGGGCGGGTGCCCGCCGGCGGACGGCGCACGTCAGACGCGGCAGGACGTGGCGGCCGGGCGGGCCTGGTTCCACGGCATCCGGGCCAGCACCATTGCCATCCCGCACGTGTCGGTCACCCCGGCGAAGACGAGCCCGCAACCGACGAATCCGGCCAGCCCGGCGCCCACGAGGCGCCACGTCGCGTCGGGCCCGAACGCCGCCATCGCGGCGCCGCAGGCCACCAGTGCCCCGGCCGCGATCCGCACCTGCCGCTCGAGCGACATCGCCTTGCGGCCGCGCACCACGGGCACACCGGCGGCTTCGCAGGCGGCCGTGCCCCCCTCGACGCTGAACACGTTGGCCAGGCCGGCGGCGATCAGCTGCTCACAGGCCCGTTGGCTGCGCCCACCCGACTTGCAGATGACGTACACGGGGCGCTCCCCGGCGAGGGAGGCGACCGCGCGCGGATCGAGGCGGTCGAGCGGCATGTTGCGGGCCTGCTCGACGTGCACCTCGCCGAACTCGGCGGGGGTGCGGACATCGATGAGGGTCACCGGTTCGTTCCGGCGACGGAAATCGGCGAGGACGGCGGGGGCAATCGTGGCGACCATCGCAACCACCTCCGTGAGACGACGAACAGGGGCCGGGGCCCGGGGGACACCAGCGACCAGTGGACACCATTGACCAAGTGGGAAGTCAGCCTGCCGTGACGGCACGAGAAGTCTTGCGACCGCCACAACGATCCTCGACGCCGGCCATGAGCGCGGCGAGTGAGGCTCCGAATGGGGCTGCAGGGGCTCGAACCCTGGACCGACGGATTAAAAGGCCGCTGCTCTACCGACTGAGCTACAGCCCCGGGGAGCCATCCTACCGGGGCCAGCGGGGGATGGAGATGGTCGTCATCGAAGGTACCTCTGTCGGCCGCCACGCGACAGCTCTTCCATGACAAGGAGGCTGCCTGAGCCGACTGCTTTTCCCCGTTTTCCCAGCCACTGTCGGCCCAGACGTCGCCAAGGCGATGATGGCGTTAGCGGACAATCATGGCGCTTGTTGTGTAAGAAAAACATGCCATTATTTCTTACAGAATGAGCCGCAGAAAGAGCCAATACTCGGTTGATTCCCAGATCCTGGCAGCAGTGCATGCCAAGGGCCCGGGGGCCGTTTTCGCACCGGCCGATCTCCTGGAATTGGGGAGTCGATCGGCTGTTGACGTGGCTCTGCACCGCCTCGTGGATCAGGGAGCCATCCGGCGCCTTTCCCGAGGGGTGTACGACCTTCCCCGGCAACATCCCACGCTCGGGCCACTCCTGCCCTCGCCAGAGGCGGTGGCGAAGGCCCTGGCGGGCAGGGATCGGACCCGCATCCAGCCCGCCGGCGCCTACGCCGCCAATGCCTTGGGCCTCACCGAGCAGGTGCCCGCCAAGGTGGTGTTCCTGACCGACGGCCCGACCCGGACCGTCCACATCGGGGCGACCACGATCCAGCTCCGCCGCACGACTCCAAAGAACATGGAGACGGCCGGCCGGCTCAGCGGGATGGTCATCCAGGCATTCCGCGAGCTGGGGAAGGACCATATCACCCCGGAGCGAATCGCCCACCTCAGGAGGACAATCCCGGGTGCCAAACGGCGTGAACTCCTTGCGGATCTCAGACTCGCGCCGACATGGATGCACCCGCTATTCCGCAGTCTGGCGGCAGCCGATCCCACCCCAAGGGCTGACCTCCTTGGGCCACCGCACCCACCAACCGCCGACCGCAGTCACCGCAAAGGGAAAACGAAAACACGGCCCAAACCCTGATTTTCCACATTCTGGAAAACGGAACATGATCCGGGGATGCAACTGAACCCGCAGGATCTCGTCGTCGCGATCAAGCTCGCCCTCGAGCCCGGGCTCACGTTCCAGGAGCTTGCCGGGGCGCTGTGCTTGAGCGTCTCGTCGGTGCACCGCTCGGTGACGCGGGCCAAAGCCGCCGGACTGATCCTCGCCGACCGTCAACCGAATCGCCACGCGATCCGGGAGTTCGTGCTGCACGGTGTCAGGTACGCGTTTCCGGCGGAACGCGGTCGCCAGACCCGTGGCATGCCGATGGCCCACGCTGCCCCTCCGCTCTCGGGGCTCATCCATGCAGGCACCGATCCCCTCCCGGTCTGGCCAGACCCCGAGGGGGAGGCCCGGGGAGAGTCCTTCAAGCCACTCTACAAGGGAGCGCCGGCGGCAGCCCGAGCGGACTCACAGCTCTACGAATGCCTGAGCCTCATCGACAGCCTCCGCGGCGGCAGGGCGAGGGAGCGCAACCTGGCCAAGGAGCACCTCACGAGGCTCATCAATGGCTGAACCCGTGTCCGCCAATGTCGCGATGGCCCACGTATGGTGACCGCAGGCAAACGCCCGGGCACATGTCAGCCGTCGCCGTGGACGCGAGCCTGACCCCAGTCGGTCAATCGCTCGCGGCCCAATGTTCCCTCGGCCACGCCGATCACGATCTTTTCCTGCTCATCGACGTCCGCGACGACCTCTCGACCATTGAGGAGCAGAAAGGTCGCCATCGCGGCGTGACCGATCCTTTTGTTGCCGTCGACGAAGGGGTGGTTGCGGATCAGGGAAAAGGCGAGAGCCGCAGCCTTCTCCACAAGCGTCGGGTACAGATCCTGGCCGTCGAACGTCATCCGTGGTTGGGCCACGGCTGAATCGAGGCCAGCGAGGTCACGGATGCCCAACGCTCCTCCCGATTGGCCGATCACCAGGCGATGGAGTTCGACCACCTCCTCGACGGTGAGGAACCTGGTCATGCCAGCCGCCGGTAGAGTTCGGCGTTGGTCTGGAGGATCCGCTCCGCGGCACGGCGGAAATCATCGGCCGGTCGATCGAGAATCTGCCCGACACACTGGGCCAGATACGCTTCGAGCGGCAGGCCAGCCTGCTCGGCCCTCAGGCGAAGTGCCGCCACCTGATCGTCCGGGAGCGGAATGGAGACCGTCGTCATGGAAGGCACCGTCTCCGCCGGCAGCCCGCGATCGTTCAGGCGGGCGAGCTGAAAAAATCATACCGTGAAGGGGAGGGCACGCAGACGAGCGGGCCATGTCGGGACCAAGCGCACCGCCCGGTGGCGTTGCCAGGAGAGCCGTTGCCCCGAGCCTCCGCGAGCCCTGGGAAGCCCTCAAAGCCCCCGAGGCAATGGTAGGTGGTAGGTCGGCAGGGACCCGAATCGCCGAAACGCTTTGTTTTCAGCGTCGCTCGCGAAGCCGGCAGAGAATTACTACCGGGGCCGGCGGGGCGGGCAACGGCAAGCCCCGTGGAGCAACGGGCGCAGAATGCGACCTCAGAAATGCCCGAGAGAGGACTTGAACCTCCACCCAGTTACCTGGACAAGAACCTGAATCTTGCGCGTCTGCCAATTCCGCCACTCGGGCAAGTGGCCGTCTGCAACGGCTCCGTTGATGCTATCAGCCGGGGGGGACCGTGCAAGGCGACCACCGCCGGCCCGGGCCGTCGCCGATGCTCCGGGTGGGAACGCCCCCCGGCCCGTTCTCCATGGGCAGCACCCGGTGGAGGACCGCGGGCTGGTGCCGCACCGCGGACGGTGGTCTGTCCGATCCGGCCGGTTGGGCTCACAATCGGGTCGTTTCCCCCCTCCCGGAGCGCACGGATGCACGCTCGCTCGCGCCCGCCGTTGTTGGTCATTCCCGCCCGCCTCCAGAGCCAGCGGCTCCCCCGCAAAATGCTCCTCGCCGAGACGGGCCGCCCGCTCATCGAGCACACCTGGCGGGCAGCCGCCGCGGCGGTCCCTGGGGCCGACCTCGTCGTCGTCACCGACAGCGACGAGATTGCGGCCGCCGTCCGGCGCTTCGGCGGCCGGGCCGAGATGACCTCCCCCGAGGCCCCGAGCGGGACCGCGCGGATCGTCGAGGCACTGCCGCGGCTGCCGGCCGCAGACGTGATCGTCAACATCCAGGGGGACGAACCGGAGATCGCGCCCGACGCAGTGCAAGCCGCCGTCGCCCTGCTCGACCGCTGCCCGTCGGCCGGCATGGCGACACTCGTGACGCCGTTGCGGTCGGAGGCGGACCTGGCCAACCCGTCGGTGGTGAAGGCGGAACTGACGCCATGGCGTGAACCGCAGCCGCGCGGCATCCTCCCCGGGCCGGCGGTGAAGGATGCCTGGCGGGCGATCACCTTCAGCCGCGCGGCCGTGCCCGCCGCGCGCGAGTGGAGCGACTCCCTGCTCCGGGCCCAGCCGCCGCTCTACTGGCAGCATGTCGGGCTGTATGCCTTCCGCCGGGCGATCCTCGAGGGGTGGGACGACCTGCCCCCGTCGCGGCTGGCGACGCTCGAGAGCCTCGAGCAGCTCCGGGTGGTGGAGGCGGGGATCGCGATCGCGGCCGCGGCAGTCGATCATCCCACGCGCGGCATCGACACCCCTGCCGACTACGCCGCCTTCGTCGGCCGGCAGGCCGCGTTCGTCGGCTGCCAGCAGGCTGTGGCCACACAGCCTGCTGCACCTCACGGATGAGGTGCCGGGAGCGCAGCTCCCGTGAAAAGCGCAGCGTTTCGGGTGGCCAAAGGCCATGGATGGTC
>SXWA01000182.1 GCA_005791575.1 Planctomycetaceae bacterium | reverse complement strand
GGTGGCCAAAGGCCATGGATGGACTTTGGCCACGGGCAGCCAGCAGGCTGTGGCCACACAGCCTGCTGCACCTCATGGATGAGGTGCCGGGAGCACAGCTCCCGTGAAAAGCGCAGCGTTTCGGGTGGCCAAAGGCCATGGATGGACTTTGGCCACGGGCAGTTAACGCGGCGCCCGTGGCGCCCAGTCGAACCGTGGGTCGAGCCGGCGAATGAACGTCGCCAGCAGCGTGGCGGCGTGATCCGCGTCGTCCAGCGACACGGTCTCGACGGCGGAGTGCATGTAGCGGTTGGGGATGCTGACGAGCGCAGTGGCCACGCCGGCCCGCGTCGTCTGCAGGACGTTGGCATCGGTCGGGGTCGCCCGTCCGCTGGCTGCCAGTTGGAAAGGCAGCGAACGGGAGCGGGCAGCTTCAACCAGCTGCTCGACGACGTGCGGGTTCATGTTGGGCCCGCGGAAGACCACGGGGCCCTTGCCGAGCGCCACGTCGCCCTCCGCCTTGCGGTCGATCGTCGGGCAGTCGGTGGCATGGGTGACATCCACCGCGATCGCCACGTGCGGGTCGACGCCGAAGGCACTCGTCTGGGCACCCCGCAAGCCGATCTCCTCCTGTACCGTCGAGCAGACGAACAGCGCGCAGGGGAGCGGTCCCTCGGCCGCCGCCCGGCGGAAGGCCTCGAGCACGACCCACAGCCCCACCTTGTCGTCCATCGCCGCCGCCGCCGCCAGCCCACGCCGCAGCGGCAGGAACCGCAGCTCCACCGTCACCGGGTCGCCGATCCGCACGACACTCTCCGCATCGGCCTTGTCGCCGGCCCCGATGTCGATCCACAGGTCCTTGAGCTTGGGGACGACCTTGCGTTCCTCGTCGCTGAGCAGATGGATCGGCTTGCGGGCGATGACCCCGGCCACCGGCCCTGCGGCCGACCAGACAGTCACCCGGCAACCCACCAACTGGATCGGATCCCAGCCGCCGATCGGTTGCACGGAGAGATAGCCGTCGCCATCGATGTACTGGACGATCAGTCCGATCTGATCGCAATGCCCTGCCAGGAGCACGCGCAGCGGGGCAGAGGGATTCTTGGCACCGATGACATTGCCGTGGGAGTCGGTCGAAACCGTGTCGGCGACCCCGGAGAGGTAGCTGCGCACCAGATCCTGGACGGGCCATTCGTAGCCCGATGGGCTGGGGGTTTCGAGGAGCCGGACCAGGAAATCGCGGGCGGCGGCTTCCATGTCACTCCACGTCGAATGAGAACTCGTTCTTGCCGCTGCCCTTCACGCTCGCCGACAGGCCCGACGAGTCGCCCTTGGAGAACTTCTCGGCCACGGCATTCTTCATCTCGGGCGACGGCGGGGCCTTCTGATACTTGTTGTAGTACTCGTTCGTCTCTTCCTGCGTGTACACCTTGCCGACAGGCTCCAGTTTCGAGATCGTCACCTTGTATTCGCCCGGCATCGCCCCGTCACCCGGCTTGAGCGTCGTGAGTTGGAACGTGCCCTGCGGATCGGTCGTTGCGGAAGCCGAACGGCCAGAGCCGGAGGGGGCGAACGTCACCGTCGCTCCGGCGAGCGGCGCGCCCTTCAGCTTCACCGTGCCCTTGACAGGCACCGTGCCATCGACCCCGACTGCCTTGGCGCCACAGCCGGCGAGCGGAGCCAAAGCCATGAGGGCGGCGGAGAGCAGAAAAGCGGAGCGCGGTAGGGACCGGATCATGGTGAACTCCTCTGAGAGGGGGGGGTGAACGGGCAGGGTGGGTTGGGCGGATGGCCTGATCTGAGGGAACAGGGGTTCAACGGTGGCGAAACGCCGTTCGAGCCTCGCGAGTCGGCGATGGCCAAGGCGTTCGAAAATCTACCTTTCCGGGGAAGCCGGCGGCAAACCACCGCGGCGAGTTTGGCCCGGCGTGGGGCACGCGGTGGGTGGGTTTTTTCGTACCCCGGTGTTTTTCGCCGCGGCGGCACCGGCCGTATCCTGAAAGAATGACCCTGCCAGACGGTCGTGTGCCCTTCGTGCGGCGGCAGGGAGTGGTTCCCGGGCACGACACGCGCGGCGCCCGGATTGCAGGCGTCCTGGGAGCGATCCATGCGGCGTGCGCGAACCCCGCAGCGGCGGAGTGGGTCTGCCGCCACACGGCCGAACGGCGGATGGGTCCCGCTTGCAGTCGCAGCGGTCGCGGTCAGCGTGATCGCCGGAATCCTCGTCGAACGCCTCACCCGACCGGCCGCAGACCCGGCCGGCGGCCGCGGGGGAGCGACACCGGTAGCGATCGACTGGCCGGAGCCGGTCACCCTGTCGGCCGACGAGGTGACCCGTGAAGGAAGGGAGCTCGCCGAGCGGCTCGTCGCGGAGTTTCCCGATCTCGCCCGGGCCCAGACGGCGAGCGGTCGGCTGTGTGCCCTGTTCGGCGCTCCACTCGAGGCCCGTCAGCGCTGGGAGCGGAGCGTCGCGCTCGATCCGCGGCAGGCCGAAGCCTGGCTCGGTCTGGCGGAGTCGGCCCATGCCGACGGTGACTACCCAGCGGTCATCGACCGTCTCGACCGGCTCACCGCGGTCGACGAAGCACTCGCCCGGAGGCAGCTGCCGCTGCGTGTGGAGAGCCGGGTGCGCATGGGCGACGCTCCAGGCGCCCTCGCCGATCTCGCAGCACTCGCCCCCGCCGGGGAGCTCCCGGGATGGGCGCTCGTCCTCCGCGGGGAGGCGCAGATGCAACAGGGTGACCACGCGGCGGCGGCGGAAAGCTACCGGCTCGCGGTCGACGATCCGCAGCAGGCCAGCGTGGCCCGGTACGGTCTCGCGCAGTGCCTCGCGCGGCTCGGCCGGACCGAGGAGGCGGCGCGGGAACGTGAGGCCTACACCCGGATCGAGGAGGAGAATCTCCGGGCCTTCGACCAGCGGCAGCGCGACAGGGAAGCGGCACCGGAGGATCCCGCGCCGCGGGTCCGGGTCCTCGCCGGCTACCATACGGAGGTGGGGAGCCTGTTCGCCAAACGTGGACGGTGGGAGGATGCCGAACGCCACTGGCGACGTGCCTGCAGCCTCGCCCCCGACATGCCGGAGCCGCGGCGGTTTCTCGAATCCCTCACGAGGCGCTAGCACCGTGCCCAGTCGAGCTTTCGTGAGCGGTGTCGCTGCCGTGGCCCTGATGGCGCTGCCCTGCCCGGTGTTTGCCGCGGGCCCGATCGTGTTCCGCGACAAGACGGCCGCGACGGGGATCGATTTCCGCCACACCACCGGCGGCAGCGGGCGGAAGTACATGGCGGAGACGGTGGCCTCCGGGCTGGCGACCTTCGACTACGACGGTGACGGTCGGCTCGATCTCTACCTGCTGTCGGGCGTGCCCCTCGAGGGCGCGCCATCCGACCCACGGGCCGGCAGCCGGCTCTATCGCAACGTGGGTGACTGGCAGTTCGCCGACACCACCGTCGCCGCCGGTCTCGACCAGCGCGGCTACGCCCTTGGGGTCGCCGTCGGCGATTACGACGCCGACGGCTGGCCCGACGTCTACACCAACGACTTCGGTCCCAACACCCTGCACCGCAACAACGGCGACGGAACGTTCACCGACGTGACGGCGGCGGCAGGGGTGGCCCGGGGGGAGGCGCTGGGGGCCGGGGCAAACTTCCTCGACATCGACGGCGACGGTGTCCTCGACCTGTTCGTCGCCAACTACGTCGACTTCCGCTACGACACCCACCGCACGTCGCTCGTCGCCGGACGGCCCGACTACGCCCGCCCACGCGAGTTCGCCCCCCGTGCCAACCGGCTGTTCCGTGGCACGGGGCAGGGCCGCTTCGACGACGTCTCGGCGGCGGCCGGGATCGCGGCCCATGCGGGGGCGGGGATGGGCAGCGTCTGTTTCGATGCCGACGGCGACGGCCGCACCGACATCTTCCTCTGCAACGACCAGCGTTTCGATTTCCTCTTCCACAACGAGGGGGATGGGAGCTTCCGTGAGTCGGCCCTCGCCGCCGGCGTCGCTTGCAACGTCCTCGGCGCACCGACGGCGAGCATGGGGGTGGATGCCGGTGATTACGACAACGACGGCCGGATCGATCTGGTCGTCACCCCGTACTTCAACGAGCTACCGGTGCTGCACCACGCCCTCGGCGGCGGCCAGTTCGAGGATGTCGCGGCGCGGGCCGGCCTCGGCGTGCGTGCCGTCGCAGCGGTGAAATGGGGGGTGGCACTGGTCGATCTCGACAACGATGGCCACCGCGACATCGTCATCACCTGCGGCCGGATCTATGAGCCGGCCGCAGGGGAACGGTCTGCTTGGCCGCCGGTCCTGTTCCGCAACCTCGGCAATGGCCGGTTCGCCAACGTGAGTGACCAAGCCGGCGATCTGTCGGCCTGCAGCGGGGTGGCGCGGGGATTGGCCTGCGACGATCTCGACGGCGATGGACGGGTCGATCTGGTGATCCTCAACCGCGACGGTCCGGCGACCGTGCTGCGCAACGAGTCGCCCGCCGCCAACCATTGGGTCGGGGTACGGCTGCGGGGGAAGCGCGCCGCTGCCGACGGCACCGGCGCGCGGATCACCGTCGTCGCGGGTGACCTCGTGCAGGTTGCGGAGGTGCACAGCGGCCGGGGCTACCAGAGCCATTTCGGCGCCTGGCCCCATTTCGGCCTCGGCACGCATGACCGCATCGACCGGATCGAGGTCCGCTGGGCCGGCGGCACGACCGACGTGGTCGGCGACGTGCCGGTCGATCGCCTGGTGACGATCGTCGAGGGCACCGGCCCCACGGACACTGCGGGATCCACCGAGCGGGGCCAGCCATGACGGCACGGGGGACGCGCACTCCCCGGCGACCGACTCCGCCGCCACCGCCACCGGCCCGGGCTGCAGCCAGAGTGAGCCGGTGGGTCGTCTCCGGACTGGTGGTCGGCACGGTGCTCCTCGCCGGCCTGGGGGGAGGCTTCGTCTGGTGGCGGAGCGATCGTGAGGTCGCGCGGGTCCTGGCCGCGCTGCGGCCGCTGGCCGCCGAGGTGCCGGCCGATCAGGTGGAGCGGCGTGCGGCGATCGAGGTCGCCGACCGACTCCTCCGCGATTTCCCCACTGCCCCCGAGGCGCTCTACGCGCGGGGCAGGATCCTTCTCCGGCACGGTTTCCAGGCGGAGGCGGTGAAGAGCCTCGAGGCGGCGATCGCCCTCGTCCCCGATCTGGCGGCCGCGCACGAATTGCTCGGACTCGATGCCCTGCAGCGGGGGCACTACGAGGCGGCCGCCGGGCATCTCCAGCGGGGGCTCGCCAGCGACCCGACGCTGCCGGCGGCCGGCGTCGCGCTCGGCGAGGCGCTCAACAACCTCGGCCGCATGCGCGAGGCGGTGCCGGTGCTCGAACGCTTCATCGCCGTCAACCCGGCCGTCGCCGCCGCCCACTTCCAACTCGGGCAGGCCTGGAGCTATCTCCACGAATACGGCCGTGCCAAGGCCAGCCACCTCGAGGCGCTGCGGCACGACCCGACGAGTGGCCTGGCCTGCTACGGTGTCGCCCTGGCCTGCGACCGGCTCGGCGAGAAGGAGATGGCCGGGGAATACCGGCGCCGGCACGTCGAACTGGTCGCGGCCGACCGGCGGATCGGGCAGCGGCGGGTGCGCGAGGGGCAATCGGCCGACGAGGCGCGCGGTGCCCTGGCCGCGGCGTACGATCTCGCCGCCCGGATCTATGCCGCCAACGATCGCCCCGCCGAGGCGGCCGCCTTGCGGGCCAGTGCCGCCGATCCCCTGCCCGGGGCCACCGCCCCGCCGTCGCCACCCGCGGGAGCTGGTCGCCCATGACCCGGGCTTCGTGCATCGCTCTCGTGCTCGTGTGCGCCGCGGCGGGGTGTGGCCGTGGGGCGGCGCCGCCGCAACCACCGGCGGACGTCGCCTGCCCGATCCGGCTGGTCGATGCGACCGCCGCCAGCGGCATCGACTTTCACCATTCCGACGGGAGTGGCGGCCGCCGTTACATCGTCGAGTCGATGGCCTCCGGTGCCGCGACGCTCGACTACGACGGCGATGGCCGGCTCGATGTCTATCTGCTCACCGGTGTGCCACTCGAGGGATCGCCGCCGGCCGATTCCCCCCCGCGGAGTCGCCTCTACCGCAATCTCGGCGGCTTCAGTTTCAGTGACGTGACCGACGAAGCGGGGCTCGGGGATCCCGGCTACGGCCTCGGCGTGGCGGCTGGCGACGTCGATGACGACGGGCTCGCCGACCTGGTGATCTCCACCTACGGGCCGAAGGTCGTCTACCACAACAACGGCGATGGCACCTTCACCGACGTCACCACCGCCACGGGAGTGGACGATGGGCTGCGGGTCGGCGGCGGGGTGTCGCTGCTCGACATGGACGCCGACGGCGACCTCGATCTGTACCTCGCCAACTACGTCGATTTCACCTGCGCCACCCACATCCCCGAGGTCTCCGACGGGTTCCCCGTCTATACCAGCCCGAAGGCCTACGACCCGCTCCCCCACGCGGTGTTCCGCAACGAGGGGGACGGGACCTTCCGCGACGTCTCGGCTGCCGCCGGGGTGGCGGGGACGCCGGGGCCGGGCATGGGGACGATCACCGGCGACCTCGATGACGACGGCGACACCGACGTGTTCGTGATGAACGACGGCTTCGGCAACTTCTGTTGGCTCAACGACGGCCACGGCGTGTTCAACGAGGGGGCGCTGGTCAACGGGCTGAAATTCAACGGCGACGGCGCCCCGGTGGCGAGCATGGGGGTGGACTCGGCCGACGTCGACGGCGACGGCCGCCTCGATTTCTTCGAGACGACCTACCAGGGTGAGCAGCCGGTCCTGTTCCGCAACCTCGGCAGGGGACTCTACGAAGACGTGACCCGGCTCACCGGCGTGGGGGACGGGGCGACAGGCAACGTGAAGTGGGGCTGTGGCTTCGCCGATTTCGATAACGACGGTCACCCCGACATCCTCTATCTGGAGGGCCACATCCAGGACAACGTCTCCCTCTACGACCGCACCACCTCCTACGAGGGCACCGCAGTGCTGCTGCGCAACCGCGGCGATGGCTCGTTCACCCCGGTGCCGCGCTCGTGCGGCACCGGCCTGGCGGTGCCGCTGGTGGGGCGGGGGCTGGTGCTCGACGACCTCGACGACGACGGCCTCGTCGATGGCGTGGCGATCAGTTCACGCCGCCCGGCGGTGGTGTTGCGCAACGAATCGGCCGCCGGCCGCCACTGGATCACACTCGTGCTCCGCGGCGTGCGCGGCAACCGCGATGCCGTCGGGGCCCGGGTGACCGTGACGGCCGATGGCGTGTCGCAGGTCGCCGAGGTCCGGGCCGGCCGTGGCTACCAGGGGCACTTCGGCTCGCGGCTCCACTTCGGCCTCGGCGACCGGCGCCGCGTGGAGCGGATCACGGTGCGCTGGACGGGCGGTGGCGAAACCACGGTCGCGGACCAGGCAGTCGATCGTGTCGTCCTGGTGCGCGAGGATGGGGAGCGCTTCGACCTCGGGCCGGGCCCAACACCGGGCGACCGTTGAATCGCGGTGATCAGCCGGCCGCCGGTGCGACGGGCGCCGCGGGAAGCAGTGGCACCGCTTTTCCGGCGTCGTCGATTTCGAACACGGTCCGTGCTTTGGGGTCGGCGACGAGCACCCGGCCGTTCCGCAGGGCCAGACCGACGGGGCCGGCAAGCGGTGCGCCGGAGAGCCACTTCGTCACGGTGCCGTCGGGGGCGACCTTCCAGACCGCGACGGCATAGTTGTCGCTGACGTAGGCGGTGCCGTCGGCGGTGACGACCACGTCGTGCGGAAACTCGAAGGCGCGGGATTTCACCACCGGCGTCACCGTGCCGTCGGCGGCGATCCGCACCAACGGTGCGTCCCCCGAGGCTGCCACCGCCCAGAGCTGATCGGAGGCATCGACGAACAGACCCCTGGGGGCGGCGAGGACGGCGAGTTGCACCGGCTCGGCGGACCCGGCGAGGATCCGCCAGACACGTTGGGTCTCCAGGTCGGACACGAACAGCGTGCCCTGCGAATCGACGGCGATGTCGATCGGAATCCCGATCTTCCCGCCGGTGAGCGGCTGGGTCGTGCCGTCGGCGGCGACGCGATGGACGTCGCGCGTCGCCGGATCACCGGCCCACACGGTGCCGTCAGGGCCGACGGCCACGGTGCGGACGGCATTGAGCGGGGTGCGGAATGTCTTCGAGCCCTGGAAGTGGACGGCCGCTTTGCCTTCGGCGATGTGCCACAGTCCGGGCATGACACGGTCGGCGACGAACAGCGAGCCGTCGGTCGCGGGGGCGACCGCCAACGGATACTCGAGCCCACCAGCCGGGTCGGCCCCGTGCGCCGGCACGGCGGCATGGGCCGCGACCACGCTGAGCGCGACGACCAGCGGGCGGACAAGCGACACGATCTGCATCGGGCAGTTCCCTCCTCGGGGCGGATCCCACCGCGCGCAAGGTACCCCGGAAGGCCGTCACCCGCCAGTTGCCAGCGCGGAAATCAGGGTCGCGGTGCGAGGACGAGCCGGCGGACATCGGCCACCGACCGGCCCGGAATGGTCACCGCCTCCAGCCGCAGGGTCTGCGCTCCGGCGGCCAGGTCGATCACCCCGAGCGACAGCGGCCGGAACTCCTTCTCATGGCCCTCGGAGTCGCGCTCGACCCGGTCGTCACCGCGATTGAGCGGTGGGTCCCACCCGGGGAGGATCGTGCCGATCAGCGCTCCGCGGGCGTCTGGAGCCGTGCCGTCGGCGTCGCGGATCGCGGCCAAGCGCACCGTCGCACCGGCGTCGTCGGGCGGGCAGGTGTACCAGAGAATCGCCTCGTAGCGCCCGGGCTCGACCACGTCCACGTCCCAGGTGATGGCGTCGGCCGCTGTGGTCCAGCGGGTGAAGTGGGAGGCATTCGGGGCGCGGCCGCTGCGGGTGATCCCGCCGTGTGGCTGCCCGTCGCGGGCGGGGAGCTCCGTGCGCGGCCAGGCGGGGTGCCCGACGAAGAACCGCTCTGGCAGCGGGCGCGGCTGGAGCGCGACCACATCACGGCGGAACGCATCCACGAGGCTCCGCAGCCGTGCCGCCTCGTCGGGCTCGGCCGCGGTGACGTCGGTGGTCTGGCCCGGGTCGGCCGCCATGTCGTAGAGGCGACCGGAACCGTCGAGCCGGTGGCGATCGGTGCGCACGCTGACCTTGCCGTTCCAGGCCGCGAACAGCGCGCGCCGGGCGGCGTGCTCCGCCACCGCGGCGGCATCCCCGCTCGCCGTGAGCAGTGGCGCGAGGTCGATGCCATCGAGCGGGCGCGGAGGGTCGAGCGGAATGCCGGCGAGGCCGCCGAGGGTGGGGAGCAGGTCGATCGCCGCGGAGATGGCGCCGATCCGTGTGCCGGCGGCGATCCGTCCCGGCCACCGCAGGCAGCACACGCTCCGCACCCCCCCCTCGTCGACGGTTCCCTTGCGGCCGCGGAGGCCGTCACACCAGCGCGGGCTGTTGGCGCCGTTGTCGGAGAAGAAGACGACGATCGTGTCGCCGGCGATGCCGTGGTGGTCGAGCGCGGCGAGGACGCGGCCGATGTTGGCATCGAGGTTCTCGACCATCGCCAGCGCCGCGCGCGTGAAGGGCAGGTTCTCCGCCGGTCCCTCGCTGCCCCGGAGCGGAATCGGACGGTCGCGGAAGCGTTCCCAATCGGCGTCGGGCACGTCCATCGGGGAGTGGGGCGTGTTGAAGGCGACGTGGCAGAAAAACGGCCGTGCGGGGTCGGCCCGCCGGCAGCCGCCGATGAACTCCACGGTGCGTTCGGCGATGATGTCGGCGATGTAGCCCGTGCCCTGGAAGAAGGTGCCGTCGGCCTCGAGGGGCGGGTCGAAGGCATCGCCCCAGTGCCCCTCGGTGAAGCCCACGAAGGTATCGAATCCGCGTGCCCGTGGGTGATGGGGGCCTTGGGTGCCGAGATGCCACTTGCCGAAGCATCCGGTGGCGTAGCCGGCGGCGCGGAACACCTCGGCCATCGTCCGCTCGCCGGGATCGAGCCGTTCCTGCCCGAGCGAGACGCCGCGGACGCCGCCGCGCTGATGCCACCGGCCGGTGAGGAACTCGGCGCGGGTCGGCGCACAGACCGGCTGCACGAAGAAGCGATCGAGGCGGGCACCGTCGCGGGCCAGGCCGTCGATGGACGGTGTGGCGAGGTTGGTGTTGCCGGTGAAGGAGAAGTCGCCGGCACCGGCGTCGTCGGCGAGGAAGACGATCACGTTGGGGCGCGCGGCGGCGGGAGACGCGGCGCTCGCCACCCGGGTTCCGGCGTGGACCGCCGCGATGATCAGCGCAATCACGCACAAGCGACGCATGTTTTCTCCCCGGCCTGTCGGCGCGCAGTGCCGATGTGGACCGTGTCGAGAGACCGTGTCAGAAGCCCCGGGTCTTCAGCCAATCGGCCAGCCGTGCCGGCCAGTCGCCGGTGCCGGGGGCTCCGTCGCGCGGTCGCATCCCGTAGCCGTGCCCCCCCTTCTCGTAGACGTGCAGTTCGGCCGGCACCTTCGCTTCCATCAGCGTGCCGAACAGAGCCAGGGCACCGCGCGCGGGGGAGGCGGTGTCGTCGGCGGTCTGGGCGATGAAGGTCGGGGCGGTGTCCTTGTCGATCGTCACCCCGGGCCACAGCCCCGGTCCGTCCTCGTTGAGCAGCCGCCAGGGGTAGATGAGGATCGTGCAGTCGGGTCGGCTGGAGGGGGCGGTATCGGCGCCGGGGAACGACGGACGGGTGGTCGAGGCGACGAACGCGGTGTGCCCGCCGGCCGAAAACCCCATCAACCCGATCCGTGTCGGATCGACCCCGAGGGTCTGCGCCTGGCGCCGGACCTCCGACACCGCGCGCTGGGCGTCCATCACCGGGCCGACGTCCGAACCGGGGCCGCGGCCGGTGGGCACGCGGTAGAGGAGGGTGAAGGCAACGATGCCGCGCTCGTTGCACCACCGGGCGATCTCGGTGCCCTCGTGTTCGTCGGCGAGGATCGAGTAGCCGCCTCCCGGGGCGATGATCACGGCCGGCCGCGCGCGGCCGTCGGATGCCGGAGGCAGTGCGTGGACGACCAACCGCGGGTTGGAGACGTTCGTCCGCCGCTGGATGCCATCCTTCCCCTTCTCGACCTTCTCGGCCGGATCGACGGGCACCCGTGGTTCCGGCACTCCCTCGGGCCAGAGCACGATCTCGGTCGGATCGGCCGCCGCGGCGACAAGGGCCGCGGGGAACAGAGCAATCGCCAGCGCGAGGCGGCGCATCGGGTGGTCTCCAGGGGCGGGGGGATCGGGGGATCTGAGGCGGGCGCCGATCAGGCCAGGGGGTTGCCCCGGTCGGGCAGGGACTGCGCGAGCGGCCAGTCGATCCGCTTTCCGGACAGCGCCGCGGCGAAGATCGCCGTGGTCATCTCCACGGTGGTCCGCCCGGCGTACATCCCGGTGGTCGGCTCGCGGTCGCCGAGGATCGCATCGACGAGGTCGAGCGCCGCGCGCCGCGCCCACCCGGCCCGTTCCTTGGCCCGGTCCGCATCGGCCGCGGGGGGCGGGTCACCGAGACCGCCGGCACCGATCGGCAGCCAGGGAAACTCCTTGTCGACACGCCACAGGGGCGCTTCACGGAGGTAGGCGTGGGGAATCTGATCGGGGCGGATGTGGATCGCCCCCTTGGTACCGACAAGCGTCAGGCCGAAGGCGGGTTGCTTGAGCCCCGCCTCGCGGACGCTCGAGAAATACCCCACCGGCCCGTCGGCGAGACCGAACATCGCATGCACGGCATCGCCGGCGAGCAGCCCCAGCCCCTCCGGTCCCGGCCGTGCGTCGGCCCTGGTGATCGGGCGCCCATCGACCGTCACCGTGGCCGAGCACCATGTCGGTCCCCCGCCGAGATCGGCGATCATGTCGAGCAGGTGGGATCCCAGTACCCACAGGTCCTCGCCACCGCCGCGGGTGTCTTCCTTGCCGCGGCCGCGGAGCTCGAGCAGGCGGCCGATCCGCCCATCCTCGACGAGATCGCGCACCACCCCGTAGGTGGGGCCGTGCCGGTTGACGAACGCCAGGCCGAGTTTGGTGTCGGACCGGCGGCAGGCTTCGACCACGGCATCCGCCTCCGCGGCCGTCGCCACGAAGGGCTTCTCGAGAAAAATCCCCCGGGCACCGGCCGCGGCCGCCGCCAGCGCCATCTCGGCGTGGCAGTCGATGTGCCGCATGCAGAGAACGACGATGTCGGGCTTCACCTCGGCGAGCATCCGCCGCCAGTCGCGGTGGCCGGCCGCGGCGTCGAGCCCGAGTCGGGTGACCGCCTTGCCGAGCCCCTCCGCCGACTCGTCGGCGACCGCGACCAGCTTCGTCCCGGGGATGTCGACCCACAGTTCGTCGATGGCGTGGCCGTAGTCGCCACGGCCGGTCCGGCCGATCACCGCCACCCGCATCGGTTCCATCCCCCACCTCCCCCGGTCGTCGGCGCGATTGGTCGCTATGATCGGGCGCCTGTGTGACCGCAGATGCTACCCGATGGCCCGGTGGGATCGGAAACGGCCCCGATGACCGCGACGCACGACCATCGTCACGCGCCCGGGGAACCGTGCAGCGGCGCGGACCACGATCATCGCCGTCACGGCCACGACCATCACGGTCACCACCACGGCCACACGCTGCCGCCGGGGGGCCTCGATCGGGCGATGGCGCTGGGGGTGGCGCTCAACGTCGCGTTCGTCATCGTCGAGATCGCCGCCGGCCTCCGGTCGGGGTCGCTGGCGCTGGTCGCCGATGCCGGGCACAACGCCGGTGACGTGCTTGGCCTGCTCCTGGCCTGGGGGGCGAGCCACCTCGCCCGCCGTCCCCCCTCGCGCCGCTACACATGGGGCCTCCGCCGCTCCACCATCTATGCGGCCCTCACCAACGCCGTGCTGCTGCTCACCGCCTGCGGCGGGTTGCTCTGGGAAGCCGGTCACCGGCTCCGTGAGCCCGCCCCGGTGGCTGGGTGGACCGTCGCCGCGGTGGCCGCGGCCGGTGTGTTCATCAACGGCATCACCGCGATGCTCCTGGCGCGGGGAGCACGCGGCGATGCCAACGTCCGCGGCGCCTACCTCCACATGGCGGCCGACGCGGCGGTCTCGGCCGGTGTGGTCGTGGCCGGCGGGCTGATCGCCGTCAGCGGATGGAACTGGATCGACCCGGTGGTCAGCATCGTCGTCACGCTGGCGGTGATGATCGGCACCTGGGACCTGTTCCGCGAGAGTGTCGATCTGGCCCTCGACGCGGTGCCGCGGGGGATCGAGTTGGAGGCGGTCTCAGCGCTACTGGCCGCACTGCCGGGGGTGAGCGAGGTGCACGACCTCCACGTCTGGAACGCGAGCACGTCGGAGATCTCGCTGACGGCCCATCTGGTGGTGCCCGATCCCCGGCAGCACGAGGCGGTGCTGCGGCGGGCGTCGGCCGATGTCCGGGCGCGGTTCGGCGTCGCCCACACCACGATCCAGATCGAAGACGAGGACACGGGCCGGGAATGCGTGCAGCGGCCCGGGGAGACGCTCTGAAGTGCACCCTGCCCGCTCACCTGCGGCCGGTGGCCTGGCGCACGATCCCGGCGAGCATCTGCCGGAACACCACCTCGTGCAGTGGCCAGATGCCGTACCAGTAGGCGAGGCCGAACAGCCCCTTGGGGTCGAAGACGGCCGTCTGGTGGATCGTCACCGTCTGGTCCCGCGGCACCACCTCGAACTCGAGCCAGCCGCGGCCGGGGAGGCGCATCTCCGCCGCCAGCCGGAGCCGCCGGGGGCTGTCGCAGACCTCGACACGCCAGCAATCGAGCGTGTCGCCGGTGGCGAGCCGGTCCGGATCGCGTCGTCCGCGCCCCATCCCCGGCCCACCGAGCACGACGTCGATCCACCCACGGAGCTGCCACAGCCAGTCGT
Organism: Planctomycetaceae bacterium; assembly: GCA_005791575.1. GTDB lineage: Bacteria > Planctomycetota > Planctomycetia > Pirellulales > UBA1268 > F1-20-MAGs016. The sequence goes on along the minus strand of SXWA01000182.1, from coordinate 1,452 downwards.
GGGCATACCAGCCGTGGACTCCGCCGATCCGCTCGATCGCCGCGAAGGCCCGTTCGGGGGTGACCGCGACATCGGCATGGCGATGGTCCACCAGCCGCGTCCCCTCCGATCGGCCGCCGTAGCGATGCGGAAGTTCGTCGATGTCGGCCGTCTCGGCCCAGCGACGGCCGGCGAACGATCGATCCTCGTCCTGGATCGCCTCACGCACCGCCTCCTCGAGGCCGCGCGGGCGCACCGGGAGCGCCGCCATCGCTGACGGATCGGTCACCACCGTGGGGTTCTTGAGTCCGTCGATCAACTTCCGGCCCACCTTGGCATACCGGGGGGTCACGAGCTTGAGCCACAGGCTCGACAGCCGCGGTGTGAGCACCGGCACCGGGATCATGACCCGGCGCAGGCCCCGCTGCCGGGCATACTCTCGCATGATAGCGCCGTAGGACACCTTGTCCGGACCGCCGATCTCGATGATCCGCGGCGGACCGGGGGGGAGGTCGAGGGCGGCGACGAGGAACGAGACCACGTCGGCGATGGCGATCGGCTGCGTGGGGGTGGCGAGCCACGCCGGGCAGATCATCACCGGCAGCCGTTCGACGAGCGTGCGCACCAGATCGAAGGAAAAACTCCCGGCGCCGATGATGATCGACGCGCGGAACTCGACGACGTCGAGTCCGCTGGCGGCGAGGATCGCCCCGACCTCGTGGCGGCTGCGGAGATGCGCCGAGAGCCGGTCGCCGTCGGCGCCCAGCCCACCGAGGTAGACGATCCGGCGCACCCCCGCCCGGATGGCGGCGGTGGCAAAGCGCTCGGCGGCGAGGCGGTCGGCACGCTCGAAATCGACGCCGCTCTCCATCGAGTGGACGAGCCAGAAGGCGATGTCGATGCCGGAGCACGCCCGGGCGAGATCGTCGGGATCGGAGGCGTCACCGGCGACGACCTCGGTCGCGGGCCCTGTGCGGCCGGCGAGCCGCTCCGGCCGGCGCACGAGGCAGCGTACATCGTGGCCACGTGACTGCAGGGCGTCGAGCAGGCAGCCGCCGACGTAGCCGGAGGCACCGGTCAGGAGGATCCGCGGGGGGGCTATGGATTTTCCTCTTCGAAGGCGCGATCCATGAGGCGCGGGTCACCCGTCCTGAAGCCGTGGGTGAACCAGCGGACACGCTGTTCGCTGGTGCCGTGCGTGAACGCGTCGGGGACGACGTAGCCCTGCGACTTGGCCTGGATGCGGTCGTCACCGATCGCCTGGGCAGCGTTGACAGCCTCGAAGATGTCCTCCTCGTCGACCACCCCCGCGTAACGGGTCATGTGGTGAGCCCACACCCCAGCGAGGAAGTCGGCCTGCAGCTCCATCCGGACGGAGAGCTTATTGTATTCCGTCTGCGGCATCCGCCCCTGCATCTGCTGCACCGTGTTGCTGATGCCGAGCTGGTTCTGCACGGGGTGGCCGATCTCGTG
>SXWA01000181.1 GCA_005791575.1 Planctomycetaceae bacterium | reverse complement strand
GGCGTCGTCGAGGCCGGTCGCCCAGTCGTGGCCCCCGAGCACACGCGTGCGCTCGGCCGTGACCGCGGCCAATTGCTGGGCGGCGTCGCGCGCGCGCTGCGAGACCAGCTCCTCGAACTGCTCGTAGACATGCGTGCCGAAGATCCGCTTGAGGAGGTCCTCGCGCGCGTCGGCGGTGCTGATGAGGACGTCGCGGAAACGGCCCTGGGGAATGACCACCACGCGGCGGAAGTGATCGGCGGTGAAGCCGGTGATCTCCTCCACACGCTCCGTGACCTCGCGCACCTTGGCGGCAAGCGGCTCCCAGCGGCCGCCGCCCCCCTGCGGATCGGGCTGCCACCGATGGAGCGCCGCGGCCGCCTGCTCGACGGTGGTGCCGCCGCCGCGCTTCGCACGGGCATACTGCGGGCTGCGGACCACCCGGTGGAGCCGGTCGCCGACGACGAACTCGAGGCTCACCTCGGTGAGCTGGTCGGGCCGGGCCCGGGCCGAACGCAGTTCGGCGCCGGTGCGGCCATCGACCGCCCCCTTGCCCTGGCCCTCGGCCGTGGTCTCGCCGAACAGCGCATAGCAGACCGAATCGAGGAGCGTGGTCTTGCCCGCCCCGGTGGGACCGGCGAGGAGAAACAACCCCGCCTTGGCGAGGCGCTCGAAGTCGATCGTCTCGGTGCCGGCGAAGGGGCCGAAGCCGCTGATCGTGAGCCGGTGAAACCTCATCGCGGCCCCCCCTCGGCGATCGCCGACTCCATGCACTCGCGCGCCAGCCGCGCCACGGCGTCGTCGGCCACCCCCGGATAACGGTCGGCGAGGAACGCGGCGACGAAGTCGTGCGGGGAGCGGGTGGCCAGTTCGCCGGCGGCGGGCCCCGCCGTCGCACCGGGGCGCCGTTCGAACGACTCGTGGCGGAACTCGAGGAGGTGGGGATAGCACTCCGCCAGCCGTTCCCGCGCGCCAGCCGGCGGGATCGGATCGGTGAGGGTGGCGCGGATCAGGTCGCGCTGCCGCGCGCCGTCGGTGGCGGCGGCGGCGAGGAGCTCGGCGAGCGTGCCGCGGAGGCTGCGCATGGCGTGGAGCTGGGGGATGTCGATCGCCTCCACCGCGACGGCACCCGATCCATCGAGGGTGACGAGGCTCACGGTCTTCGGCTGATGCTCCTCGGCGAACGAATACCGGGCGAGCGACCCGGCATAGCGCACCCGTCCGTCGGCGAGGGCGTGGGGGCGGTGGAGATGGCCGAGCGCCGTGTAGTGGAACCGCGCGAACACCGCCGGATCGACGGTGGCGATGCCGCCGACCGAGATGTCGCGTTCCGACTCGGTCGTCTCCGCCCCCCCCTGCACGAAGAGGTGACCGACGAGCACGTGGCGGGCGCCGTCGGCGGTGTCGATCGCGGCGACCCGCGCGCGCGTCGCCTCCTCGTGGGTGAGGATCGCGTCGTCGCCGCTGACGAAGCGGATCTCGGCCGGCGTGGCATAGGGCAGCAGGTGAAACGACACGCGCCCATGCGCGTCGGCGAGATCGACACGCACCGGACCGCCGCGCGGCGTGCCGACGAGATGCACCCCCGCGTGGCGGAGCAGGCGGCTGCCGAAGTCGAGGCGCGGGCCGCTGTCGTGGTTGCCGGCGATGGCGAGCACCGGGGCGATCGCGCCGAGGCGGTGGAGGGCGTCGTCGAGGAGCCCGACGGCGTCTTCGCTGGGCACGGCGCGGTCGTAGAGATCACCGGCGACGACGATCGCATCGGGGCGGGCGTCGGCCGCGATCGCCACCACGCCGTCGAGCGCGTGCCGCTGCGACTCGATCAGGTCGTGGCCGGCCAGCACCCGCCCGAGGTGCCAGTCAGCCGTATGGAGGAAGCGCACCGGGAAGACTCCGGGAATCAGCCAGCGGGAGCAATCAAAGCGGGTGGTGACGGGGCATCAACCCGGTTCGGATGGCAATGGCACCGTGGGCGTCGGCCACCGATCCGGGGGAGGTTCGGTCGCGTCACGGCGCCGCGGAACTGAAAAACACGGCAGTCTGCCGGCCTGCGGTGGTGCGGGACCACGTCGGAATTACATTACCTGATATGACGTGGCGCTCCAGATTGATGACGGCCGTGGCACTCTCCGCGGTCGTCCTGTGGATCAATCTCTCCTGGCGACCGGGAGCGAGCCTGATCGCGCCGTTGATCCAGCGCCTGGCGGTGGCGACGTTCCTTTCGTCGATCTTCTCGCTCGTGCATCCCGGCACGATCACCACCAAGGCCCTCGTCACCGACATCCGGCGGCGGCCGCGGTTCTGGTTCGTCGCCGCGAGCGTCTTCGTGGCCTACCTGGGGAGCGCCTACCTGCCCGACATGTTCCGTCGCTGGCGGCTGCCGGTGACGCGATCGATGGCCACTCAACCCAACGCCTGAAGGGCGGCGGCGAGCCGGTCGGTCGAGAGCCCTGCCGCCCAGCCGGCGGCGCAGGCGATCGGGGGGACCGAGCCGGTCACCGCGATCGTGCGTGGCGACTCCCCCGCGACCACGCAGGCGATCCCCGCCGGGGTCGGGCGCACGGCGCGGGCTGTGGCAGGCGCCGTCGCGGCGGCATCGACCACGACGATCCGTCCCGCGCCGAGCGTGGCGAAGAGGCCGGCCAGTTCGGGGCTCTCCACCGGCACCACCGCCACGCCGTTCGAGCCGAGGGCATGGATGAGTGCCGCGCGCTGCGCCGCCGGAACCGGGCCGGCGGGAAACACGGCGACGTCGCAGCGGGTCGTCCCCAGGCCGTGCGCCTCCGCCGTGGCGGCATGGCTGACGAACACCCCGGCATCGATGCCGGGATGCGACTTGATCGCCCGGATCGCCGCGCCGTCACCGTCGCCAACGGCCCACCCGGGCTGACCGGCTTGGACGAGGCCCGCCCCGGCGGCGACGATCGTGCGCTGCCCCGCCGCTTCGAGGATCCGGCCGATCGCCGCTGCGGTGGCCGAGGCAGCGGGGGATTCCGCGACCGCCACGAGGAGCATCTTCCCGTCGGCACCCGGAGGAAAGAGCAGGCCGACGATCGCCTCCCCGACCGGCTGCGGCCGGCCGTGGAGCGGGGCGACGTGCATGAAGATCCCGGGACCCGCGTTGACCTCGATCACCATCCCGCGCTGCGCTTCGAGCGGCTTGCCGATGTCTTCCGCGACGACGTCGAGCCCGGCCACGTCGAGCCCGACCGTGCGCGCCGCCAGCACGGCCCGGGCCGCCACCTCCGGGTGGACCTCGTCGGTCTCGTCGGTGGTGAGGTCGCCGTTGACCTTGATCGTCACCCGCCGGCCCGGCTCGGGCACGCTGTCGGGCGCGAGTCCGCCGCGCGCGAGGAGCGACAGCGCGACCTCGTCGATCTTCATCACGCCGAGGAGATCGGTGTAGTTCTCCCCACGGAGCGGATCGCGGTTGGCCTCGTCGACGAGCTGGGCGATCGTGTGCACGCCGTCGCCGACCACCATGTCGTGCTGCCCGCGCGAGGCGGCCACCACCCGGTCGCCGACGACGAGCAGGCGGTGCGCCACACCGGGGGCGAACTGCTCGATGATCACCCCGGCCGACGACGAGGAATTCTCGCGTGCGGCGAGATCGAAGCTGTCGCGCACCTGATCGGCGGAGGTGAGGCCGAAGGAGATCCCACGGCCGTGGTTGGCGTCGCGCGGCTTGACCACCACCGGGTAGCCGAGCGCCTCGGCGGCCCGGCAGGCATCCGCGGGGCTGTCGGCCACACGGCCGAGCGGCACCGGCACGCCGACCTGCCGGAGGAGCATCTTGGTGAGCTCCTTGTCCTGGGCGATCGACTCGGCGATCGACGCGGTGGCGTCGGTCTCGGCGGTCCAGATCCGCCGCTGCCGCCCCCCCTCGCCGAGTTGAACGAGGCTCGCGGTGGTGACGCGGTGGGTGGGGATCCCGCGCGCCACCGCCGCGCGGACGATGGCCCGGGTGCTGGGGCCGAGGCGATGGGTGTCGGCGACGTCCACCATCTCGCGCACCGCCGCCGCGGCATCGAACGGCCCATCGTGCACCGCCGCCAGCAGGCAGGCCCGTGCCATGTCGAGGCAGGCGCGGCTGACGCGCCACTCCTCCGCCGTCGCGGCGAGGAGGAAGCCGCCGTTGACGCGCTCCGTCCAACTACCGGCGGGTGTCGTGCCGGCCGCGGCGAGGAGCGTGCCCCACAGCCAGCGGAGGACCGCCGCCACGTCGCCCGACGACGCCAGGGCCTCCCAATCGGGCCCCGGCACCGGCGGCGAGCCCTCGAAGGCCAATTCATAGGGCCGCGATTCGAGCGCCGCCCGCCAGCCTGCCAGGCGCGCGGCAGCCGGTCGGTCGCTTCGCAGCGACCAATCGGCCAGGACACCCGGATCGACCTCGACCTCGAACACGGGCAGGGCATGCCAGCGGCTCGCGCCGTCGTACTCCGTCGTCCGCCGCCATTCCATGCGCGATTGTCTCCGTACCGAAAGTCCCGAACCACCGGGCCGAATGGTACCAACGCCCTCCGGTCGGGCGGCAACCCGAGATTCCGCGTTGCCCGCCGGTCAGGAATACAGGCAGCCCGCCTGACAGAAGCACAGGCAGCCCCGCCGATCAGGCGATGATCGCACGGATCGCCTGCCCGTGGTCGATCGCCAGCCGTTTTCTCTCGGGCAGCTCCAGACGCCGCGAATCGAGGCCGAGGAGCTGGAGGATCGTGGCGTGGATGTCGGTGACGTAGTGCCGGTCCTCGACGGCGTGGAAGCCGAGCTCGTCGGTCGCCCCGTGGACGCACCCGCCACGGATGCCACCGCCGGCCAGCCAGACCGAGAAGCCGAACGGATGGTGGTCGCGGCCGTCGGCCCCCTGGGTGCCGGGGGTGCGGCCGAACTCGGTGGCGAAGACGACGATCGTCTCGTCGAGCAGACCGCGGCGGTGGAGGTCGGCGAGGAGGCCGCCGATCGGCTGGTCGACCGCGCTGGAGAGCTTCTCATGGTTGGCCCGCAGGCCACCATGGGCATCCCAGGCACCGGCACCGCCGCCGCCGTGCTGGATCTGCACGAACCGCACCCCGCGCTCGACGAACCGCCGCGCGGCGAGCAACTGGAGGGCGAACTCGCGGCACTCAGGCCGATCGAGCCCGTAGAGGCGGTGGGTCTCCGGCGTCTCGGCGGCCACGTCGACCACCTCCGGCACGCTCGTCTGCATGCGGAAGGCGAGCTCGTAGGCGGCGGTGCGCGCCGCGGTGGTGGCGTCGCCGGGGTAGCGCCGGGCGGTGAGCCGGTTGAGGTCGGCGACGAGATCGAGCCCCACGGCGGCGGCGGGGCGCGGGAAGGGGCGCTCCGGCTGGCCGAAGTCGAGCGGGCTGGCGGGATCGATCCGCAGCGGCACGGCGTCGTGGGCCGGACCGAGGTAGTGGCCGTCGCGCCGATTCCAGTATTCGCGCGTGCCGATCGAGATGAACTGCGGAAGCGCCGGGTTGAGCGAGCCGAGCGCGTAGTGCACCCAGCCGCCGAGCGTGGGGGAGACCGGATCGAGCATGTGCCGCCCGGTGTGGAACTGCGTCTGCGCGCCGTGGTTGCTGTCGGTGGTGTACATCGAGCGCACCACCGCGATCCGATCGATCTGGCCGCCGACATGGGGAAACCAGTCGCTGACCTCGATCCCCGACTCGCCGCGGGGGCGGAACCCGACCTGGAGCGGATAGAGCACGTTGCGCTGCTGGCCGTTGGCATCGGGCACGGGCGCCCGCTCGAGCGCCAGCTTCGCCGGGTCCTGGACGCTGGCGAACGGGGTCTCGGCGATCGACTTGCCGGCATGGCGGGTGACCATCGGCTTGGGATCGAAACTCTCGAGGTGGCTGACCCCGCCGTTCATGAACAGCCAGATCACGCTGCGGGCGCGCGCGGGAAAATGGGGCCGGCCGTCGGGCGGGCCCCAGCCGTCATCGGCGCCAGCCGCGGGGCGGACCGCCGCCACACCGGCCAGCGCGGTCACCCGGGCGGCGCCACTGACGATCTGCCGGCGGGAGCGGCGCATCGGTTCCATGGTCGTCCTCGGAGCGGTGAACAGGACTCGGCTCGGGTCAGCGGACGGTGACGAAATCGGTGTGGTTGAACAGCGCCCAGACGAGGTGCCCGCGCGCCGGGTCGGGGGGCGTGCCCCCGACGGCCTCGTCGGGCAGGCGGCGCCAGCGCTCGAGCGCACCGAGGCACGCATCCCGTTCCGCGTCGTCGGCCGGCCGCGCGAGCACGGCGATGAACGCGCGGTCGACGAACGCCGCGTCGCCGGCGCCGTCGGCGGAGAGGCGCCGGGCGACCGTCGCGGCGGCCTCGTGGACGAGTGCCGCGTGCGACAGCGCCAGCGCCTGCTGCGGCACCACGCTCTCCTCGCGCCGGTAGCAGTCCTTCACCGCGGCATCGTCGAAGACGACGAGAAACGGATTGCGGCTGATGTCGGAGTGGGTGAAGTAGAGGCTGCGGCGCCGCGACTCGGCCTGCCGGTCGGGGGGCACGGGAGGGCCGCCCGGGGAGACGTCGAGGAGCCCGGCCACGGCGAGGACGGCGTCGCGCACCACCTGGGCCTCGAGCCGGACAGGCTCGCGCCGCCAGAGGAGGGCGTTGTCGGGATCCCGTTCCGCGGCAGGCTCCAGGCCGGCGGCCGAGGACTCCATCCGGTAGGCGGCGGAGGTGACGATCAGCCGGTGGAGGTGCCGGAGGCTCCACGGCGATCCATCCGGCGGTCCCGCGACCAACTCGGCGGCGAGCCAATCGAGCAGGTCGGGATGCGTGGGGGCCGCCCCCTTGCGGCCGAAGTCGAACATCGTCGCCACGAGCGGCCGCCCCATGTGGCGCAGCCAGAGATGATTGACGGCGACGCGCGGGGTGAGCGGGTGCCGCGGATCGGTGATCCAGGCGGCGAGCGCCCGCCGGCGCCCCGTGCTCGTGTCGGGGAAGGGGATCGGCGGATCGTCCTGACCGGAGTAGCGGAAGCGCGTCGGCACCCACCGCGCCCCGACCAGCGGCGTGAACGTGCCGCCCGGTGCGGTGAGCGCGGCGACGGCCTCGTCGAGCGCGGCGCGGGCGGTGGCGAGTTTCTGGGCCGCTTTCTCGACAGCGTGCGCCCGGTCGTCGCCGCCGGCGGCGGCCGCCGCCCGTTCCCCCTCGATCACCGCCACCCGCGCCCGGGCCACGGCCGATTCGCGCTCGGCGGTGACCGCCGCCTGGGCGAGGTGGGAGGCGGCGTCGTCGGCATTCCATCCTGCCTGCATCGCCGTGGCTCGGGCGTCGATCGCCGCCAGCCCGGCCCGCTCCGCCCCGAGACGGGCCTCCACGAGCGGGCGCTCGTCCGCGGCGGCGGCAGTCAGGGCCGCCTCGGCCGCCGCGACCCGCGCGCTCGCCACGGCGCGATGGGCCTCGATCGCCCACGGCTGTCGTTCCGGCTGCCAGGCCCGCGGCGGCAGCGACACCGGCTCGATCAGCGGCAGGGGCACGCCGAACACGGCCGGCACCCCGGGCGCGATCGGGCGATCCTTCGCGGGCCGGGCATCGTCGCCACGGACGAGCAGATAGGTGGGGGCCGTCGGCTCGCCGTCGAACACGCGCGCCATGGCGTCGCGATCGGTGTCGGGTTCGCCCGGCACGACGTCGTGGCGCACGTGGTAGGGGGCGAAGAAGGCGCGGAAGGCGTAGTGGTCTTCCTGCCGGAGGGGATCGTATTTGTGGTCGTGGCACTTCGCGCAGTTGAGCGTCAGCCCGAGAAACGCCTTGCCGACATGCTCCACCGTCTCGTCGAGCCACGGGGTGCGGTTGAAGAGAAACCAATTGCGGGCCAGGAAGCCGGTGGCCCGCACGCGGGCGGGATCGTCCGGATACAGTTCGTCGGCGGCGAGCATGAGCCGCACCATCTCGTCGTACGGGAGGTCCGCGGCCAGCGACTCCACGATCCAGTCGCGCCAGTGCCAGATGTGGGGGGAACTGTTGCGGAGCTGGTCGCCGAGCCCCCACCAGTCGGAGTAGCGCCAGACATCCATCCAGTGCCGCGCCCAGCGCTGCGCGTGGCGGGGATCGGCGAGGAGTCGATCGACGAGCCGCTCGTACCAGCCCTCGGTGCCCCCCGCGGCGTTGCCCGCGGCGTTGCCCGCAACGCGGTCAGCGAGGATCGCCGCCAGATCCTCCGGGCTCGGCGGGAGCCCGATGAGGTCGATATACAGCCGGCGGACGAGCACTCCGGGCGGAGCCTCAGCGGCCACATCCGCGATGCCGGCGCGCGCGCGGGCGGCGGCGAGAAAGCCGTCGATCGGATGACTGCCCGCGGCCCCTGGCACAGCCGGCCGCTCGACCGGTCGGAACGCCCAGTGATCGCGGGGATCGGCCTCCGGCCGTTCGTCGGCGGGAGCGGGGCATCCGGCGGCGATCCAGGCACGGATCTCGCGCACCTCCTCCTCGGTGAGCGGTTCGCCTTCGCCGGGCGGCGGCATGCGCTCGGTGGGATCGGCATCGGTGACGCGGGCAAGGAGCAGGCTCTCCGCAGGCATGCCGGGGCTCGCGGCGGGACCGGAGTGGCCGCCGGCGAGCAACGACGCGGCAGTGTCGAGCCGGAGCCCAGCTTGCTGGGCCAGCGCGCCGTGGCAGGCCTGGCAACGCCGTGCCAGCAGCGGCCTCACGAACCGGGCGTAGGCGGCGAGTGCGGCGGGGGAGGGAGCGTCTCCGGCGACAGTGGCCTCGGGGGAATCGTCGGCGGCGTGGAGCGAATCGCCCGGGATTCCACCGCAGGCGTACCACATCCCCACGGCGACGAGGACGACGACGTGTACAGCGCCGTGGCCCATCGGCGCGGAACCCGTCGGCACCGAGGGGCTCGACGCGCGGTGCCCGTGCGGGCCCGTGGAGGGGGCGAACACCAGCTCCGATTCAACCGTTCCCGGGTTCCCTCCACCATGCCGCAACACGGATGGCCACTCGCGGCCGCGGCGATCTGTCCGGCCAGTGAGCATGACGCGATTCACCACGTACCCCCGTTCGGGGCTGGGGCGATCCGCCCCAGCTCCGGACCACAGCCGCCGAGCACTGCTCCTGATGATCCCCAGGTCCACCGCTTCCAACAAGAGCCGCTCGAGGCCGTTTCGCCCCGTGAAAGCAGGGGTCCATGGATCACCACCCGCGACCCAACCAGAAAAAACAAAATCCGATGGACGATGGTACGCGGCTTGCACCTTCTTGGGTCTGCGAGTGCCGACTGGGGCGATTCACCCCAGAAGCCGCCCTCGCGGGTCGGCGGCAGGTTCGGCGGCCCGGCACCTCGAGAGACACCGGCGAACGATACCGCGACCAGGCTGGTCGCGGGGCAATGACAAGCAAGAGAGATAACGGGGTGGAGATGACGACCATGACGACCACGGGACTGACTGGAATTGGTTGCGGACGGATCGCCGGCATGGCCTGCGGCACGAGCCTCTCGCTTTGGCTGACCGAGGACCGCCGCCGGCTCGTGTCGGCGATGACCGGATTGGTGCTGGCGCTGGCCTGCGTGATGCCGGCCCGGGCAACGACGATCCAGATCACCGATCTCTATGGCACGGGCGTGGACAACGCCGGCAGCCTGATCGCGGAGGGTGCCAGCGACCCGCACTACACGGTGACCGCCGTGGCGTTTTTCACCGGCACGACCGGCACCGGCTACCCGCCGCCGAGCGACACCCCCTGGCTCGGTGCCCCCAAGGCCTACCGGATCGACCAGTGGACGCCGAACAACACCGGTGCCGCGCGGCCGTCGCAATGGGTCGCCCCGAACGGTGCGACGGAGGCTCAGTCGCCGTTCACCCCGAGCGGCCAACTCGTCGATGCACCGGTCGCCCGGTTTTACAACTACCAGACGACGTTCACGATCGGTGCGAATGACTGGACGTTCGCTGAGATCTCCGGCGATTGGATCGCCGACAACATCGGCCTTGGCATTTTCCTCAACGGCAATCAATTGACGCTGCCGTCGGGAAGCCCGATTCAGTTCTCCTACTCCAGCGCGAACACCGGCGGGACGTTTTTCGTCGCTGGCACGAACACGCTCGACTTCCGCGTCCGGAACGTGATCGAGAACGAGGGTGACTTCTCCAATCCGACCGGCATGCAGGTGACCGTCACCGGCGCCTACTATCGGACGGACGTGCCGGAGATCGACCCGCTGTCGGCCACATCCTGCATCGCTCTCGCGGTCGGATCGCTCGCGTTCATCGAGCGACGACGGGTGGTGGCCCGGGGCTGATCCTTCCCGGCTCCCCTTGAGGAGGTGGGCTGGTCAGCGGTTCTGGGTGCGGATGGTGGTTCGCGAACCCCAGATCATCCGGCGGGGCGACCACGTCGGCGCCGATCCGGACTGCCACGCCGTCGCACGGTCTCCACTTCCCTCGACTGCGGTGGCTTTGGGATCACCCGCACCCGGCCCCCCTCCGGCAGCACCTCCCCAGCGGCCACTCCCCTCCGTCCGCCGCCACGCCGCTCTGGCCCAGCCCTGTGCCGAGCGGAGTTGCGGTGCACGGCCTGAGGAAGCGGCTCTGCCGCGACGGAGGCGACGGCGCACCGATGGTGTCTTGAAGCCGACGACCGTCGCCACACCCATCGCCCCGAGGATCGCCACCGAGGGCTCGGGTACGGGAGTCGCCAGGTAGTAGGCAGCGTTCACGGTGACCTGCATCCCTGTGGGGTTGGCGAAGTCGCCGGGCGACTCGATCAGATTCCGGACGCGGAACTCGAGCGTGTTGACCCCTGCCTTGAAGAACGTGGCGGCCACGTTGGCACTCGAATAAGACCAGTTCGCCAACGCGTTGATCCGCGATCCATTGAGAAAGATGCCGGTGCCGGTGTTGTCGGCGATCCACTGCCCGGCGATTTCGGCAAACTCCCAGTTGTCGTCGGGGATCGTGAAGCTGGTCTGGTAGGCGTAGTACTGGGCCACCGGCGCGTCGACGAATTGGCCTGTCGGTGTGAACGGAGGGAGCGCTTCAGTCGAGCCGTTGGGGGCGACCCACTGCGACGGGCGTGTGCCGCTGGTGTTGTTCGCTGACCACTGGTCGATCCGGTAGGCCTTGGGCGCGCCGAGCCACTGGCTGTCGCTGGCCGGTGGGTAGCCCGGACCGGTGGTGCCGCTGAGGAATTGCACCTTGGTGATCGTGTAGTGCGGATCGCTCGATCCCTGGGAAATGAGTTGGTAGTCGTTGCCGACACCGGTCCCGTAGAGATCGGTGATCTGGTAGGTCTCCGCCACAGCCGGCGGCGCGGTGGTCGCCGCAGTGACCACGAACAGCGCCGCCAACACACCCCGGGCACAACGCGCGAGGCATCGTGCGGGGGATGCACTGAGTGCAGCGGGCCACTGGCCGGGATGGCGGCCGGGATGTTGGCCGGGATTCTGGCCGGGGGAATCTTGCCGGGGTCGTCGGCGGGCAAGTCGGTCAGACAGGCCGGTCGCAACGGTGGCCGGGAACAGCGCAGCGAGAATCTGCGCACTGACGATCCATACCATCCCCATGGTTGTGCATCCTGGTGAGAGGGACGACGCTGTGAATCACGTGGTGATCGAAGGCCACGGCGAAGCCGTGTGTCAGTGCGCTGCAGAGTGGCCCACCTGCCGGCAGGCGACAGCTGCGAAACCGAGAGCGATTTCCCAGGTGAGGCCCGAGCGACCCCGACGGCCTCGGGCAACCCGGGGGCGTCAGCGAGCCGTTCAGTGAGCCCAGTGAACTGGCCACAGTGAAGTGGCCCCAGTGAAACGGCTACCCACATGCGGGGCTGTCCGGTCCACCACCTGGAAGATCGATCCCGTCAACGACACCGACGATGCTTTCGAGAAGCACACCCCGTGCCAATCGGCCGCGGCTTCTGAACACTGCGAAAAACGGGCTGTTTTTGCAGTTTCAGATGACGAAACCGAAGCCTCAGGGCAGCCGGTTCACCAACCTTGTGAACCGGACCTCACCAAGTTGGTGAGGCAACACAAATCAGGTGAGCCCGGGCTTCTGGGCAATCCGGGCGAGGCCGGGTCCAGCCAGCCAGGAACCCCCAAGAGGGGTGCTCACCGCGGGTGTCGCCCGGGGCGTGGCCAGGCAGCGACAGAAAGGTATCGGTCAGGCAATGCCAAGGACGTCGCGCATCGAATACAGCCCCGCCGGTTTGCCCGCCAGGAAGGCCGCCGCCGCCAACGCCCCGCGGGCATAGCAATCACGGTTGGAAGCGCGGACGTTCACCGACAACGACTCCCCCTCGAGACCGAAAAGGATCGTGTGCTCGCCAGGGTTATCGCCGGCCCGGACGGCGTGGTAGCCGATCTCGCCGGCTGGCCTCGCCCCCGGCCTGCCTTCCCGGCCGTGGGCCACGGCCTCCTGCCCCATCGCCGCCTGCACCAAGCTACCGAACTTCAGGGCGGTGCCACTGGGGGCATCCTCCTTGTGGCGGTGGTGGCACTCGACGATCTCGACGTCGGTCCGCACCCCCGTGCGGTGGAGCAGCGCGGCGGCACGGGCCACCAGGTCCATCGCCACGTTGACCGCCAGACTCATGCTCGGTGACTGGAGGACGGCGATCGTCCGGGCAGCGGCGGTCACGGCCGCTTGGTCGGCCGGCTCGAGCCCCGTGGTGGCGACGACCAGGGGCACCTTCCGGGCCACGCACGCCTGGGCGATTCCCGCCACGGCCCCCGGCAGCGAGAAGTCGATCACGACGTCGGCCGGGCACGACCATCCGTCGCCCACCGCCACCCCGGCGGCCGGCAGGCCCGCCAGCAGACCGACATCGGTCCCGATCCGCGGGTGCCCCGTCCGCTCGGTCGCGGCGACCAGTTTCCAGCGTTCCGGTTCCGACGCCGCGCAGGCGATGATCCGCTGCCCCATACGGCCGGCCGCACCGTGCATCACCAGACGGAGCGGGAGGGTCGAGCCACTCATCAGGTCGCGCGGGCCACGGCCCGCCTCCACCAGGATGTGCCCCGTCGCCGAAGTGGGTCGGGGCGGGGCAGGGCCGCCCCCACCCGGCCATCAACCGTAGAGATCGATCGCCTGGACGATCTCGTCGAGCCGATTGCCGACGCTGACGGCCCGATTGGCGAAGCTCGCCCGGCTCACCCCCCGGCTGCCGAGCACTTCGTTGAACAGCTTCTGGTCGGTGGTGTGGTAGGCCACGGTCGCGGTCGGATCCTTGAGCTGGTGACCGGTGAGGATGCAGACCACACGGTCGTCGCGGCCGATCACCCCCTCGGCGACGAGCTGCTTCGCGCCCGCCACGCTGGCGGCGCTGGCGGGCTCGCATCCCAGGCCGCCGGCACCGACCTGCGCCTTGGCATCGAGGATCTCCTGCTCGCTCACCTGCCGGACGACGCCGTCGCAGGTTTCCAGAGCGCGGAGGCATTTGTTGAGGTTCACCGGCCGGTTGATCTCGATCGCACTGGCGATCGTGTCGGCCCGGCGGTTGTCGCGGTCGAGCTCGTCGTAGTAGTGGCAGGCCGGGGAGAGATCGGCGCGGCCGCCCTCCCAGCGCAGGCCGCGCCGGTGGTAGAGCTCGTAGAGGGTGTTGGCACCCGCCGCATTGATGACCGCCAACCGCGGCACCCGGTCGATCAATCCCAGGTGCCGCAACTCGGCGAAGGCCTTGCCGAAGGCGCTCGAATTGCCGAGGTTGCCCCCCGGCACCACGATCCAGTCGGGCACCTCCCAACCGAGCGACTCCAGCACCCGGAACATGATCGTCTTCTGCCCCTCCAGCCGGAAGGGATTGACGCTGTTGACCAGGTAGATCCCGAGGCGCCCCGAGACCTCTTTGACCCGCGCCATCGCGTCGTCGAAGTCGCCGGCGATCTGGATCGTCAGCGCGCCGTAGTCGAGCGCCTGGGAGAGCTTACCGTAGGAGATCTTCCCCGAGCCGATGAAGATGATCCCGCGCATCATCCGCGTGACGGCGCAGTAGACCGCCAACGAGGCGCTCGTGTTGCCCGTGGAGGCGCAGGCCGCGCGCCGCGCCCCGATCAGCCGGGCGTGGGAGAAGGCGGCAGCCATGCCGTTGTCTTTGAACGACCCGGAAGGATTGAGGCCCTCGTACTGCAGGTGGAGCCGCCCGGGCTTCATGCCGACATAGCCACCCACACCGTCCGACACCGAAAGGAGTGTCTGCCCCTCACCGATGGTGACCACCGCCTCGCGGGGCACGAACGGGAGCAACTCGTGGAACCGCCAGACACCGCTCACCGCGAGCGGATCGCTGCGCCGGAGCCACTTGCGCTCGAACAGTTCGAACGACGTCGGCGGCGGCAGCCGATCCCAGTCGTAGACCACGTCGAGCAGGTTGCCGCACGATGGGCAACTGGTGAGCACCTCATCCACCGAGAAGGTGGCGGCGCAGGCTGGCGCGATGCACCGCTGGAATGCCAGATCGGTGCGGGCAGCGACGGGCACGGGCGGCTCTCCGTGGCCCCGCGGATCGAACCGGGGCCTCCGACAGTAGTTTCGGCAGGAGCGACCCTGACTCTTGGGTGGACCCTGAGGGAACGCTGGGGAGACTAGGTCAAGATTCCGGGGCCGGCAAGCAAACCCCGCCTGCCAGTTTGACACCCACCGTGGACGACTGCTAAAATCGGGGTGTTTCGGGCCGTGAACGTCTCCTGTGGCTGGGGATCGCCGCAGTGGATGCTGCCCCCGGAGCGTGTCGTCGCATCGCGGTCACATGCTCGGCGGGCTGGCCGCCCAGCAACGCTGGGTCGCGGCGAATGGATAACGTTCGCGCGGCGGTCGCCGCGGGGAGAAACGGGATGCGGACCATGAAAGCGGCGGAAATGAAGCCGTTCCGGCTGTCGCTCGAAGCGATCCGGTCCCGGCTGCGCGGCGATGTGACGACGATGGCCGACGCCGCGCTGCGGAAAACCGGCGCGGAATCCAACGGCGATCTCTCGACCATGCCGATCCACATGGCCGACATCGGCTCCGACGCGTATGAGCAGGAATTCACGCTCAGCCTGATGGCCAGCGAAGAGGACACGCTCGAACTGGTCGAGGCCGCTCTCGAGCGGATCCGGGCCAAGACGTACGGCCGCTGCGAGGAATGCGATGGGGTGATCGCCAAGAAGCGGCTCGAGGCCCTGCCGTTTGCCCCGACCTGCATTCGCTGCGCGGAAAAGCTCGAGGCTGGTGGGAGCGCACGGCCCCGTTTGCCCCGCTGACAGGTCTGCCCCGCTGACAGGTTTGCCAGGCTGCCACCCTGGGGCCCAAACGCGGGGCGGCTTGGCCCGGTGCCAAGGTCCATCCTTGGCCTTTGGCCACTTGAAAACCTGCGCTTTTCACGGGAGCTGCGCTCCCGGCACCTCATCCATGAGGTGCCGGGAGGCTGTTTTTTTGACCCATCCGGGATCTTTGTGGGGTGAAGACGGGAAACGACATCCCGGCATTTCCATCACAGGGCCGGCGAAGCCCCTCCGCCGTCGCCCTCGCATCGGCCCGTCACCCCTGGCTGCGGGTCGATGCGAGGGCAGAGGCGCGGGGGGCGTCCCCCTTTGCAGAGCCCGAGCGGAGGCTGCGCCTGCCGCGATGACCCACGGAAATGCCAGAAGGACCCCTTTTGTCATGTGCCGTCACGGCCCGCCTGAGCTTGTGATTCGGTGCAAACACTCCGTGATACCTGTGACGGTGCTTGCGCGGCGGCGGGACGAGATCGGCGAGCCGGTCCAGGAACTCAAACGGCGAGAGCTCGACGACGCCGTTCGCCGCCGGCTGCGTGGACTTTCGTGAGCGGCCTGGCCCGACCCAGTTGGCCGCCTTATGCCGGGTCCAGCTCGTTCCGATCGGTGCGGCAGTGAGGCTGTCCTGAGGCTCTTCCCGTGAAGAGCGTCAGGTCCCGTCCACTTCGAGGATGCCCCTCAGAGTCTTCAGCGCGGCCGCGTGCTTCGCCGGATTGTCGGAGCGAAGTTTTTGGATGTTGAGCAGCTTCCATCGCGGGGCGGGAAGCCTTTCGGCACCCGCCGCGGGAAACAGCGACCAGTCGGGGCTGCCTTCCTCGAAGCTCAGCAGGAATGCTCGCTCCGATGGGGTTAGCAGGCTGTGGACAAACAGCCTGCCGCACCGGAGGGATCCGGTGCCGGGAGCAAAGCTCCCGTGAAAACCGCAGGTTTTCGAGTGGCCAAAGGCCACGGATGGACTTTGGCCACGGGCTGTTAGAGATGCCCGTACCGCGGCAGTCAGTTCAGCAAACGTCGCCTCGTGGATGGCGTAATCGAACGGGAGGAGTGTCATTCCCGCGAACTCACCGGCGAATGTCTGCCTCTGGTCCTTGGCCTGCGGATTCAGAAGTTCCGCGATCGGCCGGCGGTGGCCGATCAGGTTCATCAGTAGGCCTGCCCGCACGTCATCCCCAAATCCCTCCACGTCGAGTAACTGCCGGACATCGAACAGGTCCCGCGGGTGCTGGCGGTCGAGGGCGGCCGACACCTTGCCACCGAAGAGTTCCGCATGTGAAACGACTGGCAATTCGACGAATGACTCGAACGCCTCCTGGACGGCGTCCGTGCAGGCGAGTTTCCGAACGGGCCACAGGGTTCCGCGTTGCAGCGGATTGACTTCGACCTTCACCCGTGCCCTGCCCCCTCGCTGGCAGTGCACCTTGACCTCCATGTCGTCGCCTTGAGGGACGAGCGTGAGCCGGGCGCCCGACAGCCGGCGTTCGGCCTGGGCTTGGCTTTGATTCGGGCCAATCCTGCCGAGATACCCGCCAGCGATGCGGCGCGATCCTCGAGCGGCAGGTAGGTCAGATCGCTATCGCCCGACAGCCGGGGCATGTCGCGGACGAAGAAATTGATCGCAGTGCCGCCCTTGAGGGCAAAGATCGAGTCGTCCGCGATGAACGGCAGCAGGTCCAGCATCAGCCGCACCTGCTCGCGGTAGGCTTCGTTCATTCGCGCACCAGGGCCCGGGGCACGACGAGTTCGTACTTCGCCACGTAGGCCCCCCTGGGGACGAGGCTCCGGGCGCCTCGGCCGAGATCGATCCGGCCTTGGTCGAGCCTGGCGAACACGGGTAGCGCCGCCCGCTCGGCCAAAGCCCAGGAGGGCGGTTCACTTCTCGAACATTCGTGGATCGAGGTGAAACGGCTGTGAACTGCCCCCCTAGCAGGCTGTGGCCAAACAGCCTGCTGCACCTCATGGATGAGGTGCCGGGAGCGCAGCTCCCGTGAAAAGCGCAGCGTTTCGAGTGGCCAAAGGCCATGGATGGACTTTGGCCACGGGCTGCTAAAGGCGTGGCCCCGGCTGTTTCACAACCTGCGGGCGAGCCGGGAGACCGAGTTGCTGCGTGAGCACCCGATCCACGTAGTGACCGCTTGGCTAGGAAATTCTCCGCGGATCGCCCTGAAGCACTCCTGCATGATTACCGACCACGACTTCGACCGAGCCCGAGGGGTCGTCGAGAAGGCCTCCACCGGTGCCGTGGAGCGCGTCCGCGGGGCTCAGCAGGCCGAGGTCGAGTCTTCGCGCGGCGCAGGCAGCGCTGAAAACGACGGCCGCCTCGTCGAAAAAGGGCGGCACAGAATCCGGCACAGTCGTGGCAGAAAATGCGGCACAGCAACTGCGCGCGGCGGTTCGCGAGGATTCGCACGATCAGCGTGCAAACCCTTCACCGACCGTCACTTCCGCGTAGTCCCACGACTCATCGCGAGACGCTGCGAAACCCAAAAACGGAGAGGGCGGGATTCGCAGAATGGCTTTGTTCGAATCCTGCCCCTCCGCGACCGTCCTCCGGAGGAGGACGGCGGGATACCAAACGGAGAGGGCGGGATTCGAACCCGCGGACCAGCTTTTGACCGGTCACGTCTTTAGCAAAGACGCGCATTCGACCACTCTGCCACCTCTCCATCGCCTGCGCGTCACCGGCATGTCAGGGACCGAGGCCGGGGGCTCGCTCGATGGCGACGCTATTCTGGACAGCCGGCCGCCATGCCGCAAGGACGAGGGGGCACAGGCCGTCAATCGACCCGTTCGGTGGATCCCCCGCCATGCCGCACCGCTGGGTTGTCCGTGCCGCTTTCCTGCTGCCCGCGCTCACGGGATTCCACGGGGTGGGTGGGGCACGCGAGGTGGCGACGACCGCCGCTGCCATGGAGGGCATCCGGGGCGACGAGGCCCGGCCGCACGTCGCCGCCCTCGCCGACGACACGTTCGAGGGCCGCGAGGCGGGTAGCCGGGGAGGGTTGGGGGCCGCGCATTACATCGCCGGGGCGATCGCCCCCCTGAGGTTGCTCCCCGCCGGCGATGGCGGGAGCCATTTCCAACGATTCGATGGCATGAGGAACATCCTCGCCCTCCTTCCGGGGAGCGACCCCGCGGTCGCGGACGAACTGATCGTGGTGGGGGGGCACTACGACCATGTCGGCTATGGATCGACCGCCACGAGCAATGGACCGACCGGCTTGGTGCACAACGGTGCCGACGACAACGCCTCGGGGGCGGCGGGGTTGATCGAGATCGCCGCTGCCCTGGCGGAGATGCCCCGGTCCCCACGACGGTCGATTCTCCTGGCCTGGTGGGATGGAGAGGAGAAGGGGCTCCTCGGTTCGATGCATTTTCTCCGGGCGAGGCCTGCCCGGCTGGCCGGCCTGCGACCGGTGTTCTGCCTGAATCTCGACATGATCGGCCGACTGCGTGCCGGGCGCGTCGAGGTCTATGGTTGCCGAACGGGCACAGGGTTGCGTTCCCTGCTGACGGGCGCGAATTCGCGCACGGCGTTGGAATTGATCTTCGACTGGGAACTGATCGACGACTCGGATCACTACCCGTTCATCGCCGCCGGGATCCCGGCGGTCATGCTCCACACCGGCCTCCATCCCCAGTACCACCATCCCGATGACGATGCGCCGTTGGTCGACGCCGATGGTCTGGCAGTGGTCACGCGGATGGCCCTGGCGACGCTCCTCGACGTCGCCGATCGGGAGATCGCGCCGCCGCGTTTCCGGCCCCAATGCCGGGCCGAATCAGCGAGCGGACGGCAACGGCTGGAGTCGGCGCGGGAGGTCGCGATCGGCCGGCCACCGGTGGGGCGGTTCCGCCCGTGGGGCATCGCCACACGGGACGATCCGGCCGAACCCGCCGCTCCGGTGATCGTGGCGGTAACGCCCGGTGCGCCGATGGAAGTGGCCGGAGTCCGCGCTGCTGACCGGTTGGTGGAGATCGAAGGCCAGCCGATCGTCAGCCACGACGACTTGCTCCGCCGCCTGCGTACGGCCGAGGCCACGATCGATATCGTGGTCGAGCGGAACGGCCGCCTGACGAGGGCCCGCGTCAGCCGTTGAGGGGGCCGCCTGCTGGGCCACCCTGAAAACGGGCCAGTCTGAAAACGGGCCAGTCTGAAAACGGGCCAGTCTCCCAACCGGCCAGTCCTGAAAAAACGCTCTGCAGCCTCCGAACCGGCGCCGCGGAGATGACGCGCGGTTCAGTCGACGGACGACACCTCAGTCGTCGTCTTCCTCATCTTCGTCCTCTTCTTCATCTTCGTCTTCGTCGTCGTCTTCTTCGTCCTCGTCCCACTCCTCCTCGTCGTCATCCCACTCCTCGTCTTCTTCGTCCTCTTCGTCATCCTCCTCGTCGTCGTCCTCTTCTTCGTCCTCTTCTTCGTCCTCTTCGTCGTCCTCTTCGTCGTCGACCTCTTCCCACTCCTCGTCATCGAGGTCTTCGTCCTCTTCCTCTTCCTCTTCGTCGTCGTCCTCGTCGTCGAGTTCCTCTTCTTCCTCGTCGTCGTCAAAGTCATCTTCGCCCTTGGCGGCGCGGACCGATTCGGTGAGGCAAGCGGAGACGGCCGGCGAATCACCCGAGCACTCGCACAGTTCCTCTGCGGCGAGGAGTTCGGGGAGTTCCTCCCAAGAGAACACTTCCGCGTTCGCGTTGCGGCCGCCACGCAGGCTCTCGACACTCGTCACGGCATTGACCTCCATCAGTTCCAACCGTGGCCGGCATGCCGCGGATGGGGATTCGGAAACGAAGACGCCACCGACTCGGATCGAAGGAAAAAAGAAGACGCAGGGACTCGGTTCGAAGGCACGACCTGGAAGACGCCCGACGGCGACGACACGAACGGTCAGTGTGTCGTCCATTTCTCTACTCGATCATGCGACTTCCGTCCAAAATCCACCGTTCCGATCCCGGGGTGCTGCCCAGGGGAGAGAAACGACGCACCGACGGACCATCCGCACTCCCGGCAGGAGAAGGACGGCAAAGTTTGTCGCCCGACGGGGTGGAGTGCAAGCGCCGCACACCACGGTTTGTCCGTCAACCGGCCCCCCCGGTCGCCCGCAGGTCGCCGGACCCCGCCAGCGGTGCCGGGGGGGCGATCGCGGGGAGATCCTCGATCCGTGCCAGGCCGAATGCCCGGAGAAACCGCCGCGTCGTCAGGTAAACGTTCGGTCGGCCGAGATCCTCGGTCCGCCCCCCCACAGCCACCAGATCGCGGTCGAGGAGCTGCCGGAGCATCTCCTCACTCCCCACTCCACGGATCGCCTCGACGTCGGCACGCGTCACCGGTTGCCGGTAGGCGATGATTGCCAGCGTCTCCAGGGCCGCAGCCGAAATCCTCGTTTCGGCGGGGCTCGCCAGGAGCCGCCGGACCCACGGGCCGAGGGGCGACCTGGTGAGGAGCTGGAATCCGCCACCGATCTGCTCGATCCGGAAGGCCGCCCCCTCCGCATCGTGCACCTGCTGCAAATCACGGAGCAGGGCCCGTGCCCGCGAACCGTCCGGAAGACCGGCGAGCTTGACCAGCCGCCTGATGGAGACCGGTTCCCGGGAGACGAACAGCACCGCTTCGATGCGCGCGAGTTCCGGAGACCGGGGGTGAGCCCCGGGTGGATCCTGCGGGCCAGTGTGCGGACGCCGCCTCCACCGGCGTCGGCGTGGAGGCCGGCCGAAGCGGACCCCGAGCCGATCGCCGGGCGGACCGATCGCCGGCCGACACGGTTGCAGGCGGCAGCGGGCCGTTCGCTGGAGACGATGGCTCATGCTCCCCATCCCGGCAACGTGTGAGCACCATCGGACACGGAGAGAGATCGTCAGGCGAACCCCGGCTTCGCCGCCAACGGCGGGGCGTGGCTCAACGCCGGACGCCGTCCACCGCGGATGACGCTCCAGCGGCGGGTGGCGTTAGCGCGACCGCCCGGCGTTGCCAGGCCTTCACCTCGGTGAGCAGTTGCCCGAGTGCAGCCCGTGGATCCTCGTCGGCTGCCTGGAACACACGCTGCAATTGCCCGCTCGGATCGGCTGGTAGACGGCACGAACAACGATGCCGTGGGCAGCCTGCGTCGGCAGGCACGAATTCGAACCCGATCGCGCCGAGGTCGGTCAGCTGACGCTCCACACTTTCCCGTTCGGGGTTCATCGTGGCCACGGCACCCCCGCTGGCGACCGCTGGTGCGGTGGGCGGCGTGGCGGGAAGCGACCCCGGACCGGCATGTGCCGGGGCGGAGGCCGCGACCCCCCCGGCGGGCCCACCGCGGACATGGCTCGTCCAGTCGCCCCGCGTGGAGGCGACCAGGGCATCGGCCACCTCCCGGGGCGAGGCGGGCCGCCGCTGCGCTGGCGAGGGGGTGGCGGCGGTACCGTGGGGGGGTGGTGCCGGCGGTGTTTCGAACGAGACCTGGGAAACAGGGGGGGAAGCCACCGCGGGGGTGGCGTCATGGCCGCGGGGCACGTCGCCGGCCGGCGAGGAGGGCCACGGCGACCCCGGTTCGAGTGTCCGTGGGGGAATCGGTTCACGGCCATCGGCGAGGCCCCCGGGCACCGGCTGGTCGGCGTCGCCCCCGAGCAGGGAGAGGGCCGCATCTTCGACCGGATGCCAGAGGCCCGCCCGCACCATGCGCCGCACATCCGCCGGGACGAGATGCGAGAACATCGCCACCAGCGGGACGATGAGGAGCGCGGAGGCGAGGACACACGTGCGGAGTTTCATCGGGTCGTCACCGGTTGGTCGTGTGTTCGGTGAACGCCGCCACGGGGCTCGGGTGGCAGCCGGAGCCGGGACGGTAGCAGGCCCGGTGGTGCCAGCCAACCGCACCTCCGGCCGGCCGCAGGGGGCGCACGACGGCGGGACAACGATCGCGCGGCGGCCGAGCGATCAGCGGGGCCGTCACCCCGTTCACTTTGCCGTGGCGCCGCCCGCGGTTTCCGCAGCGTTGGCACCCGCCGTGTCCGGTTCGACCACCTCGATGGCATCGAGGACGACGACCTCCCCGCCGGATTGTCCCTTGGCGAAATGGGGGACGCCGGGGAAATACGTGATCCGCGCCGCACCCCGGAGCCGTGTCATCAGATCCTTGAGAGCGGCGGTCGCCACTTGCTGATAGACGGCGGCGCGAACCGCCTCGAACGACGTCCTGCCCGCCTCGATCTCCGTGACGGTCGCCACATGGATCCCGAACGACGTGACGATCGGTTTGGAGATTTCCCCTTTCGGGAGCGTGAACACCGCCTGCGAGAATTCCTCGGTCATCGGTTCCTGACGTCCGACAAAACCGATGTCGCCGCCGCGTTGGCGGCTCGGGCCCGCGGAATAACGGCGGGCAGCATCGGCGAAACCGATGTCCCCGCGGAGGATTTCGCGGCGAATCGACTCCGCCTGTTCGACCGCTGCCGCGATCGCCTTTTCGCCGAGAGCGGTCTCCGGTCGCAGGACGATGTGGCTCACCCGGACCCGTGATCCATCGAACTCGCGACGTCGGGCCTCGAATGCCGCACGGATCGCGGAGTCGTTGAGCCGCGGCAGGAGCAGTCGCTCGACCATGATGTCCTGCGCCACCCGGCGGCGCAGTTGGTCCTCGTCGTTGCCGGTGACCCGGACGAACTCCTCGAGGCTGGACGCCTTCGCGGCGGAGGCGGCCCGGCGCAGACGATCCTCCACGTCCTGCGGATCGACGAGGACCGACTGCCGCCGCGCCTCGGCCGCGATGAGTCGTTCCCAGATCAGTTGCTCGAGCCCACGCGCCTCGAGCTGGAGCCGCTGTTCGGGGGTCATGTTCGCTGGCGCGGGCGTTCGGGCGACCGCGGCCCGGAGCTGGGCCTGCGAGAGGGGTTCGTCATCGACGGTGGCCACGACCGTCGCCGTGCCCCCGCCATCCGCCGGCCTGGTCGGCGCGGGGGGCTGGGCGTGTGCGGCCGTCGCCGCGACCGTGAGCAGCCATGCCGCCAGCGGTGCCGCAGCCACCCGGCAGCACCGCGGGGGCAGCGCATGGCGCTGCCGGTTGCTCCCCGAAGGGGACGGCTCGTCGCCGCCGAGGGTCACCCTCCCTGGCATGACCGGCCCCGGAATGAATCGTGGCATTCCCTGCATCCTCCCCGACGTCTGAAGATACCGGCAATGTACGGCATGCGGACGGGGCGCTGAAGATGCCCGCGCCGCGTCACGGCGGTGGTGCGGCCACCCGCACCGTGGCGCGGGTGGCCGCCAATCGGGTGAACCGATACAACTCCGCCCGGCGGGCCCCCTGGGGAATGCTCCAGCACGGGCCGGTCCGTCGGCGGGGAGCGTGGCAGATGGCACGGATCGCGATCAGCCTGTGCGGCGAGGGGAGGGGACACGCCACGCGGGTCGCCACCCTGGTCGAGCGGCTGCCGCCGGGCCACGAGATCCTGATCTTCACCTCGGCTGACGCGCTGGAGATGCTCACCCGGCGATTCCCCCCCGGCGGCTCCGTCGGAGTCAGGGAGATTTCCGGAATCCTCTTCCAATACACCGACGGTCGGCTCGATGTGCCGCGCTCGATCGCTGCCGGTCTCGATTACCAGGCCCGTCATCTCGGGCCGTTGGTGGACCGCCTCGTCGAGGATGTGGCGGCCTTCGGCGCCGACCTGGCGGTGACCGATTTCGAACCGGCACTGCCCCGCGCGTGTGCCCGCCTGGGGATCCCGTTGGTGAGCGTCGACCACCAGCATTTCCTCATGGCCTACGACTTGGGGATCCTTCCCTGGACGCTGCAGTGGCACGCCTGGTTCATGAGCCACGCCGTCTGGCTTTATTCGGTGGGGGCCGCCGACACGGTGGTCTCGGCCTTCTTCCGTCCGCCCCTCAAGCCTGGTTGGGAGCATGTGGTCCAGATCGGCCCGCTGCTGCGGCCGGAGATCGTGGCGGCGACCCCGCGCGACGGCGACTACCTGGTGAGCTACCTCCGCCGCCACACCCCCGACAGTGCCGTCGACGCGCTGGCCGGCGCCGGGCTCCCGGTGCGTGTCTACGGGCTCGGGGCCCGGGAGCCGATCGGACCGCTCTCGTTCCACGCCATCGACGAACGACGCTTCATCGACGACCTCGCCGGCTGCCGGGCGCTGGTCTCGGCGGCGGGAAACCAACTGATCGGCGAGGCCCTCCACCTCGGCAAACCGATGCTGCTCCTCCCGGAGAAGGCCCATGCGGAGCAGCTCATCAACAGCCACTTCCTCGTCGCGATGGGGGCCGGCGACTTCTGCCACCTCGAGGGTGTGTCGCGGCAGCGCGTCGGCGAATTCGTCGCCGGCGTCGCCCCGTATGCCGCCGCCGCCGCCGGGTACCGGGGCCGGATGGACGGCACGCCCGCCGTTCTCGGGGTCATCGACCGTCGGCTGGCAGCGCGGTGACGTGCCGCACGACGTCGGCGAGGATCGCCCGGATGGCCCGGGAGCGATGGCTGATCAGATCCTTCACCGCTGGGGACAGGCTGCCGAACGTCCGGTGGTACTCCGCGACGATGAACAGCGGGTCGTACCCGAACCCCCCGCTGCCGCAGGCCTCCGTGGCGATCCGCCCGTGGCATTCCCCCTGGGAGGTCGCCATCACCGTGCCATCGGGGCGCGCCAGCGCCGCGTGGCAGGCGTAGTGGGCCGCCCGGTCGCGGATCCCGGCCAGGCGGGCGAGGAGCAGCGCATTGTTCGCCGCGTCGTCGGCCGGTTCGCCCGCGAAGCGTGCCGACCGGACGCCGGGCGCGTTGCCGAGGGCGCGCACGCACAGGCCGCTGTCCTCGGCCAGCACCCAGGATCCGCAGGCCAGCGCCTGGCCGGTGGCTTTGATCGCGGCATTCTCGGCGAATGTGGCGCCGGTCTCCTCCACCGTCACCGCCCGCGGTTCATCGGCGAGTGAGCGGCAGGTGATCCCCAGCGGCTCGATGAGCCGGCGTAGTTCCCGCAGTTTGCCGCTGCTGGTGGTGCCGAGCAGGAGCGTGGCGTGGCCGGTCATGGGGGCCTGCCCGTCAGAATTTCTGGTTGGCCGGCAACCGTGGCACCCCGATCGGCTTGGGTGACACGTCGAGGAGGATGC
Source organism: Planctomycetaceae bacterium (assembly GCA_005791575.1). Classification (GTDB taxonomy): domain Bacteria; phylum Planctomycetota; class Planctomycetia; order Pirellulales; family UBA1268; genus F1-20-MAGs016. Next base: position 25,109 of record SXWA01000181.1, on the reverse strand, counting down.
CGTCGATCGACCGCGGCAGCACCGATCCGGCCGCCAGTCGCGCCGGATCGGGGCCCAGCTCGCGGATGATCCGCGCGGCCTCGGGATGGAGTGTCGTGCTCCCGTCCGGCTGACGGATGCGGACTTCGTCGAACGTACCCACGCAGACGATGCTCGACTCCCGGTCGTGGAACTCCCATGCCTGCCAACCCGCACGGCGCAGCGTCTCGGTGAGTCGGTGAGCCTGCTCGGCCGCCTCCACCAACCGGCTGTCGTTGGGAAGTGTTTCCTCCGACGATTCGATCGCCTTCTGGTCGAACGTGCCGGCGCCGGTGAAGGTCGCCACCCGCACGCTGTACGCCCCCGGGCAGTCAAGCAGGCTGTGGGTGACGTCGGCGTTCATGTCGACGACGAAGCGGTCGACCCGCTGGCGGGCGAAGTAGTCCTCGGGAAGGAGCGGATTGGGGATCACGAACGCCAGGTGCAGCGGTCCCTTGCCCGCCGCCCGGTCGAGCCCGACCATGCGGCGGAAATCGGCGAACGACTGGCTGCGACCGCCACCGGCGGTGAGTGCCTCGGGATGGAGTTGCTTCACGCGGGCGAGAAGCTTCTGGCCGCGCGGGTCGTCGAACGAGGCGAAGTCCCCGATCAGGACGGCGACTTCGACGACCTGTTCGCTGTTGGCATACCGCATCTTCTTCGCCGAGCCGTCAGGATTGAGCCCGAGCCCCTGGGGCGACCCCGTGTAGTCGAACGACTTCTCGTGGGTGTAGGCCTTCAGGGCGTGCTTGGTGCGCAGTTCCTGCACGAGCCGGCGGGCGTCGTCACGCGCGCCCTCGCCCCTGAACGTTGTCGCCAGCACCAGCCACGGGCCATCCTGTTCGGCGAGAGGGAACATCGCCTTGGGGTCGGCCTGGGTTGGGGTGAACCAGGATGTCGGCAGCCATCCCGACTGGGCGAACGCGGATGACGGCACGAAAGTCATCGCCACCGCTGCGAGGGCGGCAGTGGCGGCACGGCGGAACGGGGATCGGCAGGTGACCACGCCGACGACTCCTTCGAAGGGACGCTGGGTATGGACGGCGGTTTCGGCGACGGACGGTAGCGAACCGTCGCCTGCTCCACCAGACCGGTTGTCGGGCGGGATAGCCACGGCAGAATGGGAGGAGTGGTGAAACTCCCACCCCGGCCGGTCTCCGCTCCGCCCCGCCCCAACGGTGATCGCATGAATCCAACCCCGCGGCGTGCGCTGTTCATCACCGGGGCGGTCTGGATGGCGGTGTTGGTGATTCCGCCGATCGCCCTGTGGCAGGCCCGGGAACGGTGGCTGGAGCAGCTCGAGCGACCGGAGGCCCAGTCTGCCTGGGACGAGTTCCGGCGTGACATGGCCGGGCAGACAGGACGAGAAGGCCCGGTGCAGAGGAAGGTCCCCAAGAGCCTTGAGCCCCCGCTGCGGGTGTGGCTGCGCGACTACTTCGCCCTCGCCGTGGTTGCCTGGATGTCGTTCGCCGGCGTGGCCGGGTTGCTACTCCTGGTCCTGATGTGGGGGAGCGTCGTACCAGCCCGGGAGCCGGGGGAGCGGCCGCGATGAACCGCGGAATAGCGACGGCAGAGAGCGTCCGCGGGAAGGAAGGGCCTGCGGGAAGGAAGCCAGTTTCTGCGCACCCGCCGGAGGATCGCGATCACTTTCCGAGGACAAACGCGGCCGTGATCGCAACAGCGAAGAACAGGATCACCGTGATCGCAAGCACGCCGAGGAGCGAGAACACCGGACACCCCATGGGGAAAGTGCCTTGGCCACGGAAGCCGCGGCCTGCGGCGCGATCGTAGGCGGTGGGTAGTGGATGAATCAAGCCGTCCACTACCCTCCCCCGCCTCCGATCGGGTGTCGGCGACCGCCGCCAGCAGGTCACGACAGCCCCCGTCTGAGGGCATCCTCCGACACCGTCTGGCAGGCGGTGCGCCCGAGTTCCGTAAGCGTGCGCCGTTGGCCCACCGCATGCCAGGGGGTGACATCGGCGAGTTCGGGCATGATCTCGAGGATCTGATTGATGAGCATGTCGGCGAGTTTCCCCAGCGCCCCGGCGCCGGCCTGCTCGCGGATCGCCGCCGCGGTCTTCATCAGTTTCACCATTCGCGAGCGGGCGAGGACGGGCCCGGACAGTTGCCCCTCCCCTTCGACGAGCAACTCCGCGATCGGCACCTCGAGAACCTGTTGCCAGAGCATCAGGTCGGAGATCCGCAGGTCGCAGTCCGGCTGCTCCTGGCGGCGGACCACCGCCAGCTCCAGCCCGAGGCGGCGGGCGACATTGCGCTGCGTGACACCCTGCTGTTCGCGAACCGCGGCGATGCGGTGCAGGTCCTTGTCCGGACGAGCCACCCTCCGGGCGACGCGCGGGCGGGCTGCGTGGGCGAGCGGATCGGCCGACAGCATGCCGGACGAGCCGCGCCCCCGATCAGCGGCGAACGACCCCGGAAAGCACCCGTCGTCCTCGTCGAAACCATCGCGGCACTGGCTTTCGAAACCCACGGTCGCCATCAGTCACCCCTCTTTCCGGTCACGGTCCACAGTCATGCGCGAGCGCGCAGTGCGATCGCGGTTCAACCAACGGGAACACCAGCGGGAACCTCCCGCTTGCGGGCGACGGCCGGTGGGGTTCGACCCAACCGTCATGCCGTCGGCAAACACGATGCTCGAATCAACCTCACGTCGTGTCCGCTGCGGTCGGGGCTACAGGCGTTTGCCGGCGGCCCCGGGTGGTGCGGACTTCAGGCTCTACGGGGGTCAACCGGAAAGCGTTCGCAGCGCACGCGTTTTTTTCTTGCGATGGTTTCCGCGGTGCGGTGTGGGCTGGTAGCCTCGAACGTGTCGCTCCGAGGAAAACGCGTCGCGACGCGGGGTGCAGACCTGCTCGTGGCGACGCTCGGCGGGGGTTTTTGGTCATGGATTGTGGTCATGGATGACGTGCCCGCTGCCGAGGGTGGGGAGGTTGCCGGCCGGGCCGCTGCGGATCGCGATCCCGCCGGCTACGAGGCCCTGCGCGGTGGCGTGGCGTTTTTTCCCGTCAGCGGGCACACCGTTGTCGTGGTGAGCGGTCCTGATGCGGTGCGGTTCGTCGACTCGTTCACGACCGCCCATCTGGCTGGCGTGCCACCCGGCGGAACCTGTGAAGGGATGCTGCTCGACGGCCGTGGGCAGGTGTCGGCGCTGGTCCACCTGTTCTGCAGGGACGGGGAGGTCGTGATCGACGCCTTTCCCGGTCGCTCCTTCGACATCGCCGCCCATCTGGAGCGCTACCACATCCGGGAGCGACTCGCGATCGAAGACGCATCGGCCGAGTGGTCCGGGTGCGTGCTCGCCGGCCCCGGGGCGACGGAGTGGCTCGCCGCCCGCGGCGGGATTGCGGGAACGGGTCCGGGCGATCCGCGGGGGTTGTCCACAGCGCCCCTGCCCGGCGGCAGCGATGTCCGATTGATCGCGATGGAGGGTGTTTGGCCCGGGGCCCGCTTGCTTCAGGTGCGCACCGGTGGGGCGGGGGCGTTGGCCGCCTGCCTCGCGGGTTTGGGGGTGGTGCGGGCGTCAGAGGGGGCGGTCGAGACGGTACGGATCGAGGAGGGCTATCCCCTCCCCTGCGACATCCCGGAGCGCACGCTGCCGCAGGAGTTGGGACGGGATGATCGGGCGATCTCGTTCTCCAAGGGGTGCTACCTCGGTCAGGAGACCGTCGCCCGGATCGATGCGCTGGGGCACGTGAACCGGCGTTTGGTGCGACTGTCCTGCGACGGCGAGTCAGCGGTCGGCGACGGGGTGGTGTCGCTCGACCAGTCCGGTGCCGCGCCCGACATGGTGGGGCGCGTGAGCAGTGTCTGCTGGTCGCCGCGGCTGCGGTCGGGATTGGTCCTGGCGATGGTGTCTGTCCGGGCCCTGTCGGCCGGCACCGCGCTCATGGTGGGGGGCCGGCCGGTCCGCTGCGTGGACAGGGTGTGACCGGGCCGCGACACTGGTCAATCGGCTTGATCCAGGGAGCGATGCGAAATGCATGAATCGTCCTCCGCAGCCGGCGACATCCTGTTCGTCGGGAGTCGGTTCCGGGTGGTCTGCAGGGAGCAACGGTGTGGTGATGGCGAGGTCCGGCTGCGCGAGGTGATCGAGCACCCCGGCAGCGTCGTCATCCTTCCGCTGACTGCCAGCGGCGGTGTCTGTCTGGTGGAGGTGGTCCGCACCGCGGTCGGGGCGACCCTTTTGGAGTTGCCTGCCGGCACGCTCGACCGACCGGAGCCACCCATCGCCGCCGCTGCCCGGGAACTTGCCGAGGAGACGGGCTACCGGGCTGGCCGCATCACGCCGCTGGGTGGGTTTTGGATGTCTCCCGGTGTCCTCCGCGAGCGGATGCACCTGTTTCTCGCCGAGGACCTCGTCGCCGGGCCGCAGGCGCTGGAGCCAGGTGAGGAGATCCGGACACGCGAGGTACCGTGGGCGGATGCGGTGGCGATGTGCCTCGATGGGCGGATCGAGGATGCCAAATCGGTCGCCGGGGTGCTTCTCGTCGATCGGCTGGTGGCGGGCCGGACGGGGGCCTGACGTCGCGGTCGTGGGGGCCGCCGTGCGCTTCAGCCCCGGGGGGTAGGCCGGCCCGACGCGATCTTGGACAGCGGGCTCGTCGTCGGACGGCGGTCGCTGAGGAAGCACAGTCCACCGATCAGACCGCAGATGATCGTGGTCACGAACCACAGCAGGCCGATCGCCACCGCCTGTTCTTTGACCACGCCATGCGGCCCGAGGAGCACTGCCAGCCCCCCCTCCCGCACGCCCACGCCGCTGATGCTGATGGGCAGGACCATCGCCAGCGACACCAGGGGAATCGAACCGAACCAGGTGGACAGGGGCAGGTTCACGCCGACCGATCGCCCCACGAGCGACACGGCGAACGCACCGCCCATCTGCACCACCATGCTCCATGCAACGGCCCGCACCAACAGGCTCGGCCGCATCTGGTAGGGAAGGAGATGTCCGAGGAACCGTCTCAGCCGATGGTGCTCGGGCAACCAGGCGAGCACCTTGTCGAGCATCCCGACGGCGATGCCCAGCGGCAGCATCACCGCCGCCAGCAGCAGGCAGCCGACGCCGATCGCCGCCCATGGCCCCAATGCGTACCGCTGGACGGTCAGCGCCGTGGTGGCGAGGGCCGCCAGCGCGCCGAAACCGGTGAACCGGTCGGCGAGGATCGTGCACCCCGCCAGGAGACGGCCGGTGGTCGAGTCGGACATCCTGTAGGCCTTGACGACGTCACCCCCGATCGACCCCGGGAGGCAGAGACTGAAGAAGGATCCCTCGAAGAAACGGCGGACGAAAGTCAACGTCGGCAGGTCGAAGCCGATCGGGCGGGCGAGGGCGGACCAGCGGACAGCCGCCGCCACCTGGACGAGGACTCCGGCGAAGAGCCCCGCCGTCCACCAGCGCCAATCGGCCGTGCGCAGCCGATCCCGCAGGGCAGACCATTGCACGCTCTGGAGCGCGTAAGCCATCAGCATCACGGTGCCGATGAGGCGGATCGCAGTGCCGGCCACCATCCGCAGGGAAGACCGACGCGTCTCACCAGCATCCAGGGACTCATTGTCCTGCCCGGAAGGGGGGGTGGCAGCTAGGGCGTCGGGAGAAACCGGCCTGTCGTGACCCGAGTCCGGAGATGAAGTCTTCCCGAGCCCATCACCTTTCGGCGGCACGACACGCTCCATGGTCGGGTGAAGGTGAGTGAGGTTGCGGTGGCGGCCAGGAAGCTGTCTTTCGGACGCAATACGATACCACACCTGTGAATGCTCCCGCGGGGTTGGGAGCAGTTTCCGGTTCAGGGAAAATCGTCCGGTTACGCCGGGTTGAACGTACTGTGCGTGGTTGGGGTTGGCAGCCGTCGGAATGAACGCGGCGGGTGTTTGTCGTGATCCTTTGTCCGCCGTGTAGACTGGAGTGCCGTGGAGACTGGAGTGAGGTCAGGACGGTGCCCCTCGGCCGGTGCCCTCGACGATGCGGTCCCTCGACGATGCGGCCCCTCCAAGCAAGGGGCACATCCGGGAGCGGTCGGCGGCCATTGGGCCGGGCACTGGGCTGATCACCGGGCACTGGGCTGATCACCGGTCACTGGGCTGATCACCGGTCACTGGGCTGATCACCGGTCACTGGGCTGAGGGCCGTGAGGCGGAACATAGCGGGCGAGCGGGGCTGAGGGAAGAATGTCTGCATGAACCCTCTGATTCCAGAATCGGGCGACACCAGCGGGCAGCCTGTGAACCCAACGGGTGAGTCATCGGTGAACCGTGCGGATGCTTCTGTCGCCGCGGCTTCCCCGGCGGCAGCGCTATCGGCGGCGCGTCGCGGCACGAGCGGGCTCGGTCAAGGGGGGGCTCACGGCGAGCAGTTCGACTCACTCGTTCCGGTGGCGGCGCTGCGGTCGGTGGCAGCGCGGGGCGAGGCAGACCCGCCGGCAACCGTCAGCGACGACAGTCTGTTTGAGGCCTGGCGCACACGCTTGACCGACCTGTGGAGCGATCTTCACGATCCGGACCAGCGGGCGCCCCTGATCGCGATAGTGTCCCTCGTCGGTCTCCTGCTCTACGGCTACTGGCCAGGGCTCCTCAATGCCAAGGCCAGTTGGAGCAACGCCCAGTACTCCCATGGCTGGATCGTGCCGTTGTTTTCTGTCGGCATGCTGTTGTGGTGGCGCAAGCCCCTGAAGCCGGTGACGATGTCGGCCAGATCCGCCGGACTCGCCCTGCTGCTGGCGGGATTCGGCATCCGGCTGTTGGCGGCGTGGTTCCGCATCGTCACCATCGACATGTACACGTTCGTCCCGGCGGTGGGGGGGGCATTTCTCCTCTGCTGTGGATGGAGTGGCATGCGGTGGGCATGGGCCCCGATCGCCTTCCTGATCTTCATGTTTCCGCTGCCCGACGAGGCGACTCGCTACCTCCTCGGGCCGCTGCAGAACCTCGCCACCACGGTGAGCACGTTCGCGCTCCAGACATTCGGGCTCGAGGCCTTCCAGGAAGGCAATCAGATCGTCATCGGCGAGATGCACCTCGGTGTCGTCGATGCCTGCAGCGGGCTACGGATGCTCACGATCTTCATCGCGTTGTCGGTTGCTCTCGTCATGCTCGGCGACCGTCCGTGGTGGGAGAACGCGGTCATCATCGGCAGCGCAATCCCCATTGCCCTGATCGTGAATTCGATCCGCATCACCGTCACCGGGATGCTCTACCAGGTCGCCACCTCCGAGATCGCGGAGATGGTGTTCCACGATCTCGCCGGCTGGATCATGATGCCGATGGCACTGTCCATGCTGTATGGCGAGCAGTTCCTGCTCAGCAACCTCATGCTTGCCGAGGATGACGATCCTGCCGGCATCGGCCTCGAGCGCTCGGTGGCGATCGGGGCGTCCCGGTCAGCCCGTCCAGGCCTGCTCCCTCTCACCGACGGCTTGTCCGCTTCGGCGAAGGGGTCGGCTGGTTCGGGCAAGGGGGGGGCGACGGAGCATGGGGCCCGCGGCGAAAGCCGTTCGGGGCCTGTGCCGCTTTCCGCGCCGAAGCCGCGGGACGGAAGAGATTCGGCCCGCGGTCGCCACGACGGTTTGTCGCCCGGAATCTGACTGTATACTCTCGAATGCCGTCGATTCCCGTTGGGCATCGGGGCTTGGATCCGGTTGGCCGTGCGGAGCCCGGGTACCGCTCGAAACCGCTTTCGATCGCGCCTGTTCCGTCCGCTGGTGCCTTCGTGGGGTCCGGGCGATGACCACGGGCCGTTTCGACGACGGGGCCGCCTCGCAGGATTGCTCGCCGGCGTGATCGTTGTGCGTGGATGTCGTCATTGATCGCGGGCATGTTCCACCGCAGGAGTAAGCAGGCATGACCACGTCGGACGCTGGCGGTGGCTTTTCTTCGACCCCGGTCGTGGCGGCGCCATCGGTCGGCGCTTTGACGGTCCGGGGCGACAGCACCCTCGTTGCCCTCCCCGAATACCAACCTCCGATGGTGGCGACGGCGGAGCAGGCCGCAGGTGGTGTCGATTCGCGCCGGCTGATCCACGCCATCCGCCGCCGGTGGTTTCCCGCCCTCTGCATCGGTGCGCTTCTCGCCCCGTTGATCGCCATCCCGACATGGCTGCTCCTGCCCAAGGGATTCGAGGCGGTGGTCTGGCTGCAGATGCGTGCGGAGTCGGGAATGCTCGGCTCGAGCGTGGCGGGGTATGACCAGTACCGCAAAACCCAGATGCAGCTGCTCAAGAGCCCGTTCGTGCTCAACGCGGCTCTTCGCAAGCCCGGGATTGCCGATCTGCCAACGATCCGCGAGCAACCGGCCCCCTCGGAATGGCTCGCCAAAAACCTCGTGATGTCGGCGCCGACGGAGTCGGAGGTCGTGACGCTGCGGCTCCGCGGGCCGATCGCCGAAGACACCGCCAAGATCCTCAATGCCGTCACGGCGTGTTATCTCGATGACATCGTCAACAAGGACCGCGCCGAGCGCCTCGGCAAGCGCGATACGCTCGAGAAGAAATACAAGGAGAATCAAACCGAGTTGCGGACCCGCAAGGAGACCTACAACGAAATGGCCCGCACGCTCGGGTCGCTCACGAACTCCGAGGTGGTGACGCAGCGTGGGCTGCTGATGGACCATCTCGGGACCCTCCGCGACGAGATGGCCAATCTCGAGAACGACATCTCGAGGATCGACACCGAGTTGGCGATTTCCAGCGGGATGGAGGCCGAGGCTGCCCTCGATGGGGCCGTGGTCGATGATACCGTTGACTTGGCGATCGACCGTGATCCGGCTGTCGCGGAATTGAAAGACCGTATGCGGGCGCTCGGTGACGCGGTGTCGGAGCAGAAGGCCCGCAGTGCACGCGGTGGAAACGAGCCGTCGGTGAGGCGGCTCCGCGAGCAGTATGAGTCGGCTGCCCGTCAGCTCGCCGACTTGCGGCGCGAGTTGCGACCGCAGGTATCCCGGCAGTTGGGCGGCGGCACGGGGGCGATCAACTCTCAGGTCAGTCCTGCGGTGTTGAAGGTGCGGCGCGCGGCCCTGGCGAAGAATCTCGCCGACTCGAAGGGTGAATACGACAAGTTCGTCGGTGAGTTGATGCAGATCGGCAAGGCGAATGCCGATCTCGAGTTGCGTCGTGGCGAGATCGAGCAATTGCAGCGTGTGACCGATCAATTGGGTTTGCAGCTCGAGGCTTCCGCCGTCGATCTCACGATGCCATCGCGGGTTCGGCTTCTCGAGGAGGCAGCGGTGCCGCAGACATCGAGCGACCTGACGCGGGCGATCCTCGCCGGTCTTGCCGGCGCCTTGGCGTTCGCCGCGGGTGTCAGCCTGACCGTCGGGACGGACTTGTTCCGCGATCGCCTCAGCTACCCCGAGGAGATCCCACAGCGGGTCGGCGTGCGCCTGCTCGGCACGCTTCCGCGCCTCCGTCGGCGCGGCGGTAAGCGGGCGACCGCCGAATTGAACCGGTTCATGGAGGCTATCGACACCATCCGCACGCTCACCCTTCAGGCGGGTCGTGAGTCGGCCAAGATGATCCTCGTGACCAGTTCAGGGGAGCACGAGGGCAAGACGACGTTGGCAGCACAGTTGGCCGCCAGTATCGCCCGATCGGGGAAGCGGACGTTGTTGATCGACGGCGATCTCCGGCATCCCTCGGTCCATGCGATCCTGCAGATCGACCTGGGGACGGGTTTCGCGGAGTTGCTTCGCGGCGAGTTGGGGACGGACGAGGTCATTCAGCCGACGCAGATCGACGGATTGTTCGCCGTCACCGCCGGTGGGCATGATGCCGAGGCCGTGCTCGCCCTCTCGCGGCCGCAGTTGAAGACGATCCTGCAGAAATACCGTGATTCATTCGACCATGTCGTGATCGACTCCGGTCCCTCGTACGAGTTGGCGGATGCCCTGTTGCTCGGCCAGCAAGCCGACGTGACGCTGGTCTCGGCGATGCGCGACACGACGAGCGTGCCGTATCTGATCGCCACCGTTGATCGGCTCAGGTCGGTGGGGATCCGGGTGCTCGGCTGTGTGGTTCACGGAGTGGCGCTGGGCAAGTCGCGCCGCAATTATTCGCTTTCGCGAAGGTGAGCGATCGACTGTCCGCCTTCGGCCCACCGGTGATCGGTGCCTCGTGAAGGTGGCGGTTGCGTGGCGCGGCTTCCGGAGCCGTGATCGCCGGGGGCCGTCAGTCTCCAGGGAGTGTCGTCATGAATCTGAGTCGTGCGGTCGCCTTCCTCCCCGTCGTGCTTGCAGGTGCCGTCGTCGTGCTGGTCACGGCCGTGCAGGGACTGTGGACGGATCGCTGGTCGAATCGGGACATCGCCGGCGAGTTGAAGACCAGCGCCGAGATCCTCGAAGAGGTGTTTCCCACGGAAGTCGGTCCTTGGCGCTATGTCGAGGAGGGGGGGGGGTTACCGCCGAGCAGCTCGAGGCGGCCGGTGCGGTGGGCCATGTCTCACGCCTCTATCAGCATCGGGACACAGGCGCGAAGGTTGCCGCTTTCGTCATCTGTGCGACCCCGCATGACGCCTCCGGCCACACCCCGGACCGCTGCTATCCTGCGGCAGGGTATGTGATCGCCGAGACCGAGCATCGGCAGGCGATCACGCTCGATGACGGACGTCAGGCCGAAGCGTTCGTCGGGACGTTCCGGAAGACCGGGGCGACGATCCGGGTGTTCTGGACGTACGGAGTCCGTGGCGAGTGGCTCGCCCCACAGATTGCCAGAATCGAATTGGCCGGAACCGCGTCGGTCTACAAGCTGTATGCGATCATCGATCAGTCGTCCCTCACCCCCTCGCAGGCGACGGGAATCTGCAGCGAGTTCCTCGCCGTGATGCTCCCGCAGTTCGACCGTGCCGTCGCCGAGCGTCAGTCCCCGGCTCCCTCCAACGCAGAACCGACATCCCCGGCCGAACGGGCCGATGGCGGGGGCGTCACCGAGCCTGGAGAGACGGCGCGATCGGCCGGTCGTCCGTTGCAGGTTGCGGACCGCTGATCGAACACCCCACTCAGCTGATCGTTTCGGCGGGGTGGTCGTGTCGGTCAGTGGTCGGTCAGCGAGTTTCCCGCGATATACCCCAGGAGTGCTTCACCAATGATGCGGGCCGATCGAGCAATCATCACAGGAATCACCGGGCAGGACGGCTCGTATCTGGCCGAATTACTTCTCGCGAAGGGGTACGAGGTCCATGGTTTGGTACGCCGTTCGAGCACGTTCGGCACGCAGCGCATCGATCACATCTACCGGGATGCCCACGAAGCGGAGTGTCCGCTGCGGTTGCACTACGGCGACATGGCCGATGGCAACGGTCTTTCACGGCTGATCCGCGAAATCCGTCCGACGGAGGTCTACAACCTCGCCGCCCAGAGTCATGTCCGGGTGAGTTTCGATCAACCCACCTACACCGCCGATGTCACTGCGGTCGGCACGTTGCGTCTGCTCGAGGCGATCCGGGATTTCCAGGATGCGGCCGGATACCAGATCCGTTTCTATCAGGCGTCGAGTTCGGAAATGTACGGCAAGGTGGTCGAGGTCCCACAGACTGAAACCACGCCGTTCTATCCGCGGAGCCCGTACGGCGTGGCGAAGCTGTACGCCCATTGGATCACGGTGAACTACCGCGAGAGCTACGGGTTGCACGCGTCATGTGGGATTCTCTTCAATCACGAAAGCCCCCGTCGGGGAGAGACGTTCGTGACGCGGAAGATCACCCGGGCTGCGACCCGAATCAAGCTCGGGCTGCAGCAGAAGTTGTTTCTCGGCAACCTCGATGCGCAGCGCGATTGGGGGTTCGCGGGGGACTACGTCGAAGCGATGTGGCTGATGCTCCAGCAGGAGTCTCCCGACGATTACGTCGTGGCGACGGACGAGACCCACTCCGTTCGCGAGTTCTGCGAGAAGGCGTTCGGCGCCGTTGGTCTCGATTATCGCGACCATGTCGAGATCGACCCCCGTTACTACCGGCCCGCGGAGGTCGATTTATTGCTCGGTTCCTCGAGCAAGGCCCGGAGGCAAATCGGCTGGCAGCCGCGGGTCTCGTTCGATGCCCTGGTGGCCATGATGGTCGAATCCGACATGGAGTTGGCCAGGAAGGAGCAGGTGCTCGCGGCGACTTGCCGTGACGCAGCGCTGCCCTTCAGGTGAGCAGCAGGCGGGTGGCAGGCGTGGAACAGGGAGGCCTGGTGGCGAACGTCGATCTTTCGCAGAAGCGTGTTGTGGTGACCGGTGGCGCCGGTTTTCTCGGTCGCGCCGTCTGTCGGGTGCTGCGCCGGCGGGGTGTGTCGGAGTCGCGGTTATTCGTTCCGCGCCGGCGCGAATTCAACCTCACGCTGGAGAGCGACGTCGAGCGGCTCTACGCCACGGCACGGCCGCAGGTGGTGATCCACCTGGCCGCGGAGGTCGGGGGAATCGGCGCCAACATGGCCGAGCCGGGGCGGTTTTTCTTCGCCAACATGTCGATGGGGATGCACCTCGTCGAGCATGCCCGGCGCAATGACGTCGAGCAGTTCGTCCACACAGGGACGGTGTGTGCCTACCCCAAGCACTGTCCGGTCCCGTTCCGCGAGGAGAGTATCTGGGACGGCTATCCCGAGGAGACCAACGCACCGTATGGGATCGCCAAGAAGGCGATCTTCGTCATGCTGGACGGGTACCGCCGCCAATATGGAATGCGCAGTGCCGTCGTCGTGCCGGTGAACCTCTACGGCCCGTGGGACAATTTCGACCCCGTCACCAGCCACGTGATCCCGGCTTTGATCCGCAAGTGCGAGGAGGCCCGGCTGGGCGGTGCCGACGAGGTCGTCTGCTGGGGGACCGGCGAAGCGACGCGTGAATTCCTCTATGTCGAGGACGCCGCCGAGGCGATCGTGAGGGCAGCGGAGGTGATGGAGGAGCCGACGCCGATCAATCTCGGGGGAGGCACGGAGATATCGATCCGCGATCTTGTGACCAAGGTGGCGCTGGCCTGCGGATACGACGGACGGATCAGTTGGGATGCGAGCAAACCGAACGGCCAGCCGCGTCGTTCGCTCGACATCTCGCGGGCGGGACGGCTGCTCGACTGGCATCCGAAGCAGGACTTCGACAGCGGGCTGGAGGCCACGGTGCGGTGGTGGCGGGAATACGGCACGAACGAGTGAAGGCCGACGCGAGGCGATGGGTCGATCCCATCCGGTCCGGCGTGACGGCATTGCGGCGTGACGGAACAGTGGGACGGGGGCGAGTGTGCCGACCGTCGTCACTCGAGGTCTGGGCCCGGCGGATCCTCAGCCGACGCCAAGGTGACTGGTGACGACCCATCCGTGGCATCATTCACCGGCACGAGCGCCCTGTGGCCGATGATGAATGAACGCTGTGTTGGCTGGCTGTCGAAGATCACGGTCGCCACCGCACGGGGGCCTGCCCCGCTGATTCCGGTGACGCGACCGAGACCGTATCCGGCATGGCTGACCCGCTGACCGGCGACGAGCGCCGCCGCCGCGGCAGGCGAGTTGCCGAGCCGTGCCGCGAGCGCGGCGGCGGTTTCCACGCTGACGGCGGGCTGTCGGCGGCGGGGGGGATGCTCGACTGCGGGCGAGTCTTCAGGTTCGAACGTCAGGCCGTCGGCCCGCCTCCGGCCCGACGCGAACGGTCTCGGGATCGGAGGATCGTCGATGTCGGGGACCGATTGATCGGCGTCTGGGTCGGCCGACGGGCGTGGGCCGGTGAACAAGCCCACGGTCGCGCCTTCGACCGAGGTTTCCGAGCCATGCATCTCGGTGAGGAACACGCTCGGAACCCCCAGCCGACGTCCGCCGCGGTAATCCCGGACGCGGACACAGCTCGCATGCACCTCGGCGATTCCCCGGGTGATGCCCACGAACACGAGCCGTCGTTCCTCCTCGAGCCGATCGCGGTCGTCCATGCTGCGTTCGTGGGGAAGGATGCCGTCCTCGAGGGCCACCATGTAGACGATGGGGAACTCCAACCCCTTGGCTGCGTGGAAGGTCATCAACGACACCCGTTCGCTCGCCGGATCCCAGGCGTCGGTGTCGGATACGAGCGCGGTGGAATCGAGGAACGCCGACAGTGGGTCTTCGTCGTCCCGGCCTGTGGCCGTGGTGTCGGCGTCGAATTGCCGGGCAGCGGTCACGAGCTCCTCGACATTGGCGAGGCGATCCTCGTCGTCGCCGTCGTCGCCGTCGTCGATCCAATCACGGAGCCCCGACCGCTCCAGCAGCAGCTCGAGCAACGCCGCGACGCCCTCGCAGGGTGCGGACAACTCGTCATGGAGGCGGATGAAACCGGCTGCGGCGTTGGCCGCTTTGCGCGAGGCGAGTCCGACTTGGTCGGCCCTGCGGAGGGCCTCGATCAAGGGCACCTGGTGATCACCCGCCCAGGCCTGGAGCCGTTCCACCGACTGCTTTCCCAGACCACGTGGCGGCGCCTGGAGGGCCCGGAGTACCGCCTCCTCGTCGCGGGGATTGCGCAGCATCCGCAACCAGGCCAGAACGTCGCGGATTTCGCGGCGTTTGAAGAACTCGACCCCGCGCACGAGTTGGTGGGGAATGCCGGCGCGACGGAGGGCGATCTCGAAGGTTCGCGAAAGGGCGTTGGTGCGGAAGAGGATGACGAAATCGCGGGGGGAATGCTGACCCTTGATGAGGGCCGAGGTGATTTCCTGGGTGATCCGCTCCGCCTCGGCTTGGCCGTCGTCGTCGATCACGATCCGCACCGGCGCTCCGGGCCCGGCCTGCGTGAACAAACGCTTGGGTTTCCGGTGAACGTTGTGGCTGATGAGCCTGTCGGCAGTGCCGAGGATGTTTCCGGTGCTGCGGTAGTTCTCCTCGAGGGCGACGACGGCTGTCGCCGGGTAGTCGCGTTCGAACTCGAGGATGTTGCGGATGCTCGCTCCGCGCCATCCGTAGATCGCCTGATCGGGATCGCCGGTCACCGCGAGGTTCGGATGATCGATCGAAAGGGCGCGGACAACCGCATACTGCACCGCATTGGTGTCCTGGTATTCATCGACGAGGATCCAGCGGTGTCGTCTGTCGAGTTGGGCGCGTAGGTCGGGATTGTCGGCGAGCAATGTCGCCACGTGGACAAGGAGGTCGTCGAAATCGACCGCGTCGGCCTCGAGGAGGAGCTGTTGGTACACCGGCCAGAGGCGGCGGGCGGTCTCCTCGGCAGGACGTCCCCAGCGCGGCGAAAACGTCTCCGGGGTCAGAAGATCGTTCTTGGCACGGCTGATCACACCGGCCAAACGATCGATCGGGGTGTGCGTGAGCGACAAACCGAGCCTGCGTGCCGCCCGCTTCAGCACGGCCGCTGCGTCGTCCGGGTCGAGGATCGAAAAGTCGCTCGTCAGCCCCACCATCCGGCCATGGCGGCGGAGCAGCCGGGCGGCGAAGCGGTGAAACGTTCCCAGTTCCACCGGCTGCGGCCCGATGAGCGCGGTGAGGCGCCGCCGCATTTCGTCGGCAGCCTTGTTGGTGAAGGACAGGGCGACGATCGCCTGGGGCGGAACGCCGACATGCACCAGATGGGCGATCCGGTGCGTGACGACCCGGGTTTTGCCACTCCCGGGGCCGGCGAGCACCAGCAGGGGACCCTCGACGTGGGCAGCGGCCCGCCGCTGGGCGTCGTTGAGTGATTCGAGGAGCCGTTCCATGGGGGGGCCGGGTCAAGCAACCACACACGTGCGGAAATGGGTGATTCGGACGATCTGGGGTGTCCCGGCGATACGGACGAGTGGGGAAGAGTGCCGGAAAACAGGGGTCACGTTCTCGGTAGGCGGTTCGTGGCCGCGTCCCATAGTATACGGGTCCGATGCGTGCTCGACACACGGTGGGAGCTGCGGCGGTGGTTGCGGAGCGACCACACGTCCTGGCGATCTTCACCACCTTCGTCTGCCCGCTGGTGGATTCATGGTCAACACGACGATCGCACGGGAGGGAACCCATGCCACGGATTCCGTACATCAGCCTCACGCGTACCGACGGGATGGCCGACCGGCTCGAGATGAGCACGGCCGAGATCGGCCTGTCGGTGCGGACGACCAACTGCCTCGAGGAACGGGGCATCTTCACCGTGCATGACCTGTTGCAATGCACCCGTGCCGATCTGCTCTCGATCGCCAACTTCGGCGAGAAAACACTGGAGGAGGTCTATCGGTCCCTGGAGAAGATCGGTTTCTCCAGGCAATCCGGCTCCGAGATCACGGTTGGTTCCGTGGTTCCGTCCGAGCGACCCGTCGGCGGATGACGGCGCCGCGGCGCGACCGGTCGTGCGGGTGGTGCCGGCTGCACCGGTCGTGAGGTGCCGGGGAAAGAAACTCAGCTTCAGCGACGCAGGTTTTTCCGGGGAATGCCCCGGAAACCAACCTAGGCTCTTTGAGAAGAGCGGTTCAGGGCTGTGGCCCGTGGCCGTCTTCCAAGGAGTCAACGATGAACGACCGACGCCTGGGCTGGATGCTGCCGTTCGTGGCAACTGTCTGGTGGATGGCCGCACCGACGGCTGGAGCACAGTGCTGCCTGAACGATCTGTTCGCCGGATGCGCCAGTTGCTTCCGGCGTGCGCCCGCAGCGTATGCCGTCGCTCCCATCGCCGCTCCGATGGCGATGGCACCCCAGCAGTACGCGGTGGCACCGGTCCCCGCCCCGCCGCCCCCGGTCGTCGTACCCGTCCAGCAGGTGAGTTATGTGCCGGAGACGACCTATCGCACTCAGTACCAGTGCGTGCCGGTGACGAGCTACAAACCCTCCACCGAGATCGATCCCTGCACCGGTTGTACCCGCGAGTGCATGCAGCAGGTCACGCAGTACGTCCAGCAGGCGGTCAACGTGCCCGTGACGCAGTATCGGGCCGT
The DNA here is from genome assembly GCA_005791575.1 of Planctomycetaceae bacterium. Lineage (GTDB taxonomy): Bacteria > Planctomycetota > Planctomycetia > Pirellulales > UBA1268 > F1-20-MAGs016. The sequence goes on along the minus strand of SXWA01000181.1, from coordinate 8,247 downwards.
ATACTCCACCAAGTACGTCCAAATGCAGCAGGGCGGCGCACAGGTCGCCGCCCCTCAGCCGGTCTATGGCCAGCCATTGCCGGCGATGCCTGCCGCAGCGCCTGTCATGCCCGGCCCTGCAGGAGCCGCCACCAGTCCGTTCGCGGCGCCGCTGCAGACGACCCCCCAGGCATGGGGCTCTGCCGGTGCCGACATTCCCAATCAGCTGATCCCCGGCCAGACGAGCATCGCCGCACCGACGCTCGCCCAGCCTCCGGCCGTGCCCCAGCCCACCTTCCAGCAGCAGATCGTGCCCCAGTCCGGCATCTACGCCGCACCCCAGGGTGGATTCTCACCACAGCCCACGGCGCCGCCAGCGCTCACCCCAACCCCGGCCCTGCGGCCGATTCCGGAATTGCCCAACGGTGCGGCCAGCACCGAGGGAGCGTCGGCTGCGAAGGCGCCCCCCGCGCCGGGTGCCGGGTCCACCCTCGCGGCTCCGTCGATCGCGCCGCCGTCGCTGTCGCCGGCAACCCCCGCTGCTCCCGCCCCCGCGACCTCCGGATCGAGCGTTCCCGCCGGTGGCATCGGCACGGGAGCCGCGATGCCCACGTTGCAGGGCACCGGACCGGCCGCCAACACGGGTGCATTTCCCCGGCTCCTGGAGCCGACCGGCCACACCACGTCGTGGCAGCCCGTGACGCCGGCTCCCCCGGGGCACGGCATGGCAGCGAGCTACCCGCGGGCGGCGCTGCCATCGCGGCTGGCGATGGGAACTCCCTGACGGCGCGACCCTTCGTGGCAGAGCACCGTCGATCGACCGGCGGCCGACCACCTCCTTCCCCGTGGCCACGGGCTGATAGCAGGCTGTGGACACACAGCCTGCAGCACCTCACGGATGAGGTGCCGGGAGCGCAGCTCCCGTGAAAAGCGCAGGTTTTCGAGTGGCCAAAGGCCAGGGATGGACTTTGGCCACGGGCTGATAGGCTGGCCACACCATCGCCACCTCCCCGGGGCCACGCCAGCGTGACCAACGCCGACATCGCCTCCACTCTCGAGCAGATCGCCGATCTCCTCGAGTACCTGGGGGAGAACCCGTTCCGTTGCCGTGCCTACCGGGCCGCTGCCCGGACCGTTTCGGGTGTCACGGAGCCGCTCGCGGAGTTGCGCCGCGATGGGGGGCCCGGATTGGCCGGTCTGGAGGGGATCGGTGCCGATCTGGCGGGACGGATCGCGATGCTGATCGAGACCGGCCGGCTGCCGCTGTTGGATGAACTGAAGGCGCAGGTGCCGGCCGCCGCCGCCGATCTCCTCCGCGTGCCCGGACTGGGGCCGAAGAAAGCGCGTCTGCTGATCGATCAGCTCGGGATCGATTCCCTGGAGTCCCTCGAGCAGGCCTGTCGTGATGGCCGCGTTGCCGCGGTCAAGGGGTTCGGCGAAAAGACCCAGCACGCGATTCTCCGCAAGGTCGCCTTCGCCCGGGATCCGCAGCGTCGGCGTCTGCTGTGGAAGGATGCCGACGACATCGCGCGTGATCTCATCGAGTGGATGCGACGCTGTCCGCAGGCAGACCGTGTGGAGGGCGCTGGTAGTTGGCGCCGGGGACGCGACACCGTCGGCTGCATCCGCATGGTGGTCGCCAGCCAGTCGCCCGCGGCCGTCATCGACCACGGGATCGCGTGGCCGGGTGCGGCCGCGGTCTTGGAACGCGTGGAGTCGGCGACACGGCTCCGCGGTCCGAAGGACACGGAGATCGCCATCGTGGTCGTGACCGACGTGGCTTTCGGTGCCGCCATGGTCGTCCACACCGGGAGTCGTGCGCACACCGACCGTCTCCGTGAATGTGCCGAGGAACGGCGCCTGGTGTTCGATGCCCGTGGTGTCGTCCCGATTGGAGGCGAGGAACGTCCCGCCACGTCACCCCCGAGCCGATCATCCGCGACCGAGGAGGATGTTTACGCCAACCTCGGTCTTGCCTGGATCCCGCCCGAACTCCGCGAGGGTCGCGACGAGATCCTGCGCGCCGAGGATCGACGGCTTCCCGCGCTCGTTCGTCTGGAGGACATCCGTGGTGACCTCCACATGCACACCACGGAGTCGGACGGCGACGCGCCCCTTGCCGAGATGGTCCGCGTGGCGATCTCGCGCGGATTGGAGTACATCGCCATCACGGACCACGGGCCGCGCGTCTCGATGGCCAATGGACTCGGTCCCGAGCGGCTCCTCGCACAATGGGAGGAAATCGACCGACTCAACGCCTCGCTTGCCGCCGCCGGCCCGCCGCCGATCGTGGTCCTCAAGGGTGTCGAGGTCGACATGCTGGAACAGGGTGGCCTCGACCTCCCCGACGATCTCCTTTCCAGGGCCGACTGGGTCGTCGCCAGCCTCCATTACGGCCAGCAGCAACCCGGCACGCAGATCACCGCCCGGATCATCGAGGCGATGGAGCATCCTGCGGTGGGCGTGATCGGCCATCCCACCGGGAGGTTGATCAATCGTCGCCCGCCCTATGAGGTCGACATGGATGCGGTGATCGCCGCTGCGGCCCGGACGGGCACGTTCCTCGAGATCAATGCCAACCCGTGGCGCCTGGACCTGCACGAGATCCACGCCGCCGCCGCCCGTGACGCGGGGGTCGGGTTGGTGATCTCCACCGACGCCCATTCGACAGCAGGACTCGATCTGATGCGTTGCGGCGTGCTGCAGGCCAGGCGGGCGGGCTGCAGCGCGGCAGACGTGGTCAATACCCGAAGCCTGCGGGAACTGCGCGCGCTCATGAAACGAGATGGGTCACGTCGTGGGTGACGACCTCACGGCGGGGGGGCGACACAGCGGAAACCGATGTGATTGCAACCCGACGACACCTCGGCCTTGCCCCGCGTGCCGACGATGTATCTGGAGCAGTACTGGTCGGTGCAGAGGAATGATCCACCGCGGAGGACCCGCTTGCGCTGGCCCGGTTCCTGGGGATCGTGGCTGTCGGCGGGACCAGGTGGATTCCGCACCACCCCCGTCGTCGCATCGGACGTGTACGTGTCGGGGCGATACCAGTCAGAGCACCACTCCCAGACGTTTCCCGACACGTCGTGCAGCCCGTAGGCGTTGGCCGGAAACCGTCCCACCGGGGCGATGCCGGCGAAGCCGTCGCTGGCGGCGTTGGCGTCGGGAAAACGCCCCTGCCAGGTGTTGGTCATCCATCGTCCCTCGGGCTTGAGGGAGTCGCCCCATGGATACATCGCGCCACTGAGGCCGCCGCGTGCGGCGAACTCCCACTCCGCCTCGGTGGGGAGTCGCTTGCCCGCCCACCGCGCGTAGGCTTCGGCATCCTCGTAGGCGACGTGCACCACCGGTTCGTCGTCGCGACCGGTGAGCGTGCTGTTCGGCCCGAGTGGATGCCGCCAGTCGGCACCGGGAACGTAGGCCCACCAGCGATAGTGGGTATCGAGCGGCACCGTTTGCTCCGGGGGGGTGAAGACGATCGACCCGGCGACGAGGTTTTCGGGGGGTGCACCGGGAAAGTCCTCGGCCCGTGGAGTTCGTTCGGCGACGGTGACATACCCGGTCGCCGTGATGAAGGCGGAAAACTGCCGGTTGGTGACCTCGGTGGCGTCCATGAAGAAGCCGTCGACATGCACCCGGTGGACGGGGCGGGCATCGACCATCGGCTCCCGGCCGCCGTCGGGTTTGCCCCGGGGGTCGGCGCATCCCATGGAGAATTCACCACCGGGGATCCACACCATCCCCCTGACCAACTCGTCGGGGACGGCGGGGCGCGACCCTGGTGCGGGTGAAGTCGGCGAGAACGAGGTCGCCGCCTCGACCTGGAGGGACGTCGCCGACCCGGGGGAAACGCCGTCGGAAGGCGGTCGCGGCGCAGGCGGCACCAGGGCCCGGCAGATTCCCCACAGGAGGAGTGCACCGACGAGCCCGAACCCGCAGGCCACGGCCAGAGCCGATGGGCTGGAGCCAGTGCGATCCTGGATCTGCCGATTCGTCATTCGATCGCCTTTCGCAGCATGAGCCGACACAGCCGGCGGAGCGCATGACGCCTGTCGCGTGTCCACCAGCGGGTGAACATCCTCCGCGTCTGGAAAGCGCGGAGGCGTTCCTCCCGGTGAAACCGATCCCAGTCAGGGGCGCCCTGTCCGCCGCACATCCCGCGCAGCTGACGGATCGTCGTCACGGCGGTCGTGCGGTCGGTGACCTCCCCAAGAATCCCCTGGATGGTGCGCAGCGACGCCACGCAGCGATCGGCGGCCCCCGCGGGAATCAGCCCGGGCAGGGACTCCAACGCATAGCGAAGTTTCTTTCCCGATATCCGCAGCCTGTGGAGCGCCCCGGCCCCGGACACCCGTCGCCGGGCATGGCGGTTGAAGGCGGCCACCCGGCGCTCGAGCTGCCGGCGCACCTGGCGCGGTGCCACCGACCGGTCACCGCGGGACTGCCGCCCGGGGCCCAGCCGACGCAACTGGATCGACCATCGGCCGCGAGCGATGCCGTCCGCGATTCGGAGGACGGCGCGCTCCGCGACCTCGCGTTGTCGCGTCACCGTGTCCGCCAGCAGGGGCGCGAGAGTCTCGCCGTCTCGTCGGGGACCGTCATGGGCGAGATGGTCGAGGAGCAGGTCGAGATCCCTGACGCGGGCGGCGGTCTCGAGCACACCCCGGAGCCGGCACCGGAACCAGCGGCGTGGTGCGTCGGGGATCAGATCGCGGAACAGCGACACGCTCGCCAGCGCCCGTCTGCAGGCCACGCGGAGGGTGTGGATCGATTCCGCGGAACACAGACCAGCGGTCCGCACCGCGGACAATCGGTTCTGCACGACGGAAAGCCGTGCCCGGATCCGCCGGTGGGCGACCGTCTCCACCTGCAGGTCCGGAGTGGCGAGCGTTGCTCCGGCGTCTGCTTGTCCTGCGTCTGCCCGTCCCATCATCGGGCCTATGTCCGGTACGGGTGGCCGAGTGGCGAACGTGCCACTCGGTCGCCGACTCCACTGTACCGGACACTGCCAGCCGGAAACCAGCACCTCGGCCGCCGACCTTCCGCCGCGGTCAGGGGCTCACGGCGGCCGCGGACGGGCTGGCGGTCATGCGCTCCGGTTTGATGATCGTGACATCCGAGGCGAAGACCGTCGCCGCCGCCAGGCAACCCTTGCCGGACCAGACCCGTCCCTTGATTTCCACCGTGTCGCCAGCCGAGGCGAGTTGCATCTCCGCGGCGTCGATCGTGACGCGGACATCCTCGGCAAGGGGCAGCGTGATCCGGCGGATCGTGCCGGCATCGACACGGAGAACGAGCCCATTTCCGCTAACGCGGACCACGGTGCCGACGATCGTTCCCGGTGTGTCGGGGTGGACTTCGTCCGGCGTGAAGCCCGCAGGCGGGGTGACGATGTCGATTCGGGTGACCGGCTCCAATCCCTTGCCACGACGATCGACGCGTGCCCGGGTGCGAACGGTCAGTCCCGGCGTGAGGGCGGCCGTGTCGGCATCCCCACGGACCGCCACGCGGGACACCCCGGCGGGATGGAGCATCGCCACCTTGACCGCGTGCGCGGGATCTTCGGCCGATGGATCAACGAACGCGATCAGTCCACCGTGAAGTCCACCCTGCACGCCACGGACGACGCCCTGGAGCGACTCCTCGGGGAGTGTGTCGATCGCCAGACGGTTCTCCTCGACCGGGATGGTGATCGCCTTGTTGGTACCGCGGCAGGCGCCGAGGTTCCAAAGCCGCTCATAGGTTTTTTGGAGCTGGGCGGACTTGTAGAAGGTCCCCCAGAGGAGCGTGCCATCGGCGGCGACCGGCGGTCGCGAGTCCTGGGAGTCGGCGTAGGGGTTGTAGGGAGCCGACTGGCAGCGAGCGACGGGCGACCAGCCCGCGACCACCGCGCAGCACGACACCATGAGGGCGAGACTGAAACCGCCGCCCCGTGCGGCGTCGGCAGGCTTCGGCAGGTCGATCGGCGCGCTGCGACGGGCAGCCGCTGCCATCCGGCAGCTCGATTGAAAACGCATCGCGGTGAACTCCGGCAGGTTCGTCAACCCTACCTTGGAATCCATCGGCCCGCCAACGACGCAGGCGTGAGTCGGTGCGCAGATCCTCCCGTGACGACCCTCACGACAGGTACCACGGGTACGAACGGGACTTTCGGAACGACACCGAGGGTGATCGGGGCGGTCAGCCGCCATTCCCGTCGGGGCGATCCGGGGACTCGGTCGCGGGCGGACTCGGCTGGACCGACTCCAGCAGCGGGAACTGCCTCACCAGCACGTCCCGATCGACCCGCAGCGACTCCAGGGCTTCAGGTCGGACGCGGACCTCGGACGACTGGAACGTGTTGAAACCGGTCCCGGCCGGAATGAGATGGCCGAGGATGACGTTTTCCTTGAGTCCCACGAGGTTGTCGACCTTGCCGGCAAGCGCCGCTTCGGTCAGCACCTTCGTCGTTTCCTGGAAGCTCGCCGCCGAGATGAAGCTCGAGCTCTGCACGCTCGCCTTGGTGATTCCCAGGAGCTGGGTGCTGGCGGTCGCCTTCTTCGGCTTCGTGCCCTTGGACGGCGTGCCACCGAGCGCCTCGACCTGGGCGTTCGCCTGGGCCAGCACATCCTTGGGGACGACCGTGCCGACCGCGAACTCGCCATCCCCCTTGTCGATGATCTTCAGGCCGTTCTCGATCCGGTCGTTCGCCTGCTTGAACTCGAACTTGTCCATCACGCTGCCGGGAAGGAGGTTCGTGTCGCCGACCGACTCGATCTTCACCTTGCGGAGCATCTGCGAGACGATGATCTCGATGTGCTTGTCGTCGATCTCGACACGCTGGCTCCGGTAGACGTTTTGGATTTCGCGGACGAGGTACTTCTGTACCTCCTCCTCGCCGGAGATCCGCAGGATGTCGTGGGGAACGAGGGGGCCATCGACGAGTGCCTCGCCCGCCTTCACGTAGTCTCCGGCATGGACACGAAGGTGTTTGCCGTGTGTGACGAGGTGCTCGCGGTCGAGGCCACTGTCGCTCTTGACGATGATCGTCCGCTTGCCGCGGCGCTTCTCGCCGAGCAACTCGACCTTGCCGTCGATCTCGGCCATGATCGCCGGATCCTTTGGCTTGCGGGCCTCGAAGATCTCGGTCACGCGCGGCAGACCGCCCGTAATGTCCTGCGTGCCCGATGCCTCGCGCGGCGTCTTGGCGAGGACGTGACCGGCCTTCACCGACTCGCCCGGGGCGACCTCGATATAGGCCTTCTCGGGGAGATAATAGAAGTCGAGGATCTTGCCCGTCTCATCCTCGAGAACCACCTGCGGATGGAACACACCCTTGTGCTCCATGATCATCTGGCGGACGTGGCCGCTGGGGTCCTTTTCAACACGCACCGTCTCCCCCTCGACCACGTCCTCGTAGCGCACGCGGCCCGGCACTTCCGAGAGGATCGGGATTGAGTGGGGATCCCACTGCACCAGCAGCGTGCCCGGTTTGACCTCCTCATTCTCCGCGACCTTGAGGATCGCACCGGCGGGAATGTCGAACTTCTCCAGCTCCGCTCCCTTGGCGTCGATGATCGCGATCTCGCCGTTGCGGGCGAGGACAATCTGTTCGCCCTGCTCATTGCTCACCGTGCGCAGACGGGTGAACCGGACCTTGCCACCGCGCTTGGCCTTGCTCTCGCTCTCCTCGATGGCCCGCTGACCGACGCCACCGATGTGGACGGTGCGCATCGTCAGCTGCGTGCCCGGTTCCCCGATGCTCTGGGCGGCGATGATCCCGACCGCCATGCCCTCTTCGACGAGCGACCCCGTCGACAGATCCATGCCATAGCAGAGGCGGCAGACTCCGAGCGGGGCGTCGCAGGTGAGGGGGCTGCGAACCTGAATCTTCTCCAGGCCCAGCTCCTCGATGCTGCGGGCGACCTTCGGGGTGATGAGATCATCCTCCTTGACGATCACCTCGTTGGTGATCGGATTGACGATTGGCTCGCGGCTGACACGCCCGCGGATGCTGTCGGCGAGGCTCACCTCGACCTTCTCGCCGCGGTAGATGACCGTCTTGGTGATCCCCTGGGACGTGCCGCAGTCGTGCATCGTGACGACGACGTTTTGAGCCACGTCGGCCAGTTTCCGCGTGAGGTAGCCGGAGTCGGCCGTCTTCAGGGCGGTGTCGGCCAGACCCTTCCGGGCACCGTGCGTCGAGCTGAAATACTCGAGCACAGTCAGGCCTTCACGGAAATTGGCTTTGATGGGGGTCTCGATGATCTTGCCCGATGGCTTGGCCAT
>SXWA01000180.1 GCA_005791575.1 Planctomycetaceae bacterium | reverse complement strand
GGGCTCACCGGCTCTGCCGCAGGGCTCACCGGCTCTGCCGCAGGGCTCACCGGCTCTGCCGCAGGACAGCGGGAGGCGCTCGGCCCAACGACCGCGCCCCAGGCGCCGGCCAGCGCCAGCCATCCGGCGAGGCGGCACATCACGGCCGCCGACCGCCCCCGCCGCGAAGAACTGCCGGAAAGCATCATTTAGGCAGTCTACCCCGCTGCCGCCCGGAAACGACAGCCTGATCCGCGCGGCGGTCAGCGCTGCTGCCGGCCGCGTGCGCCGGGCGTGACGGTGGAGCGACCACGGGAGCCCCGGTACATTCCGGGGATCGACCGCCCCTCATTCTTCTTTCACCGGAGTCGCCATGCATCCGCGTTTTTCGAGCGGCCGGTGGACGTGGCTGCTGGCGCCGGCCCTCTTTCTCGGCGTGCCCGGTGCGGAGGGGGGCGGTGGCCCGGAAAACGTCTTCCTGGTGGTGAACTCCACCAGCGCCGGCAGCCGTGCGGTGGCCAATGCCTACATCCACCTGCGCCGCATCGCCCCGATCAACGTCTTCATGCTCCCCTGGGAGGGCAGCACGGAAAGCGTTTCGATCGGCGCCTTCCGCGAACAGATCCTCACACCGATCCTCAAGACCATCGACGGACGCCGGCTCTCGACCCAGATCGATCAGATCGTCTACTCGACCGACTTTCCCTGGCGGGTCGATTTCGCGGCCGAACTGCCCCCGCAACTGGTCGGCAAGGATCAGTTCCCCTCGGGATCGCTGACCGGGATGACGACGCTCTACACCCATGTCATCGCCGGCAACCACGGCTACCTCGACGTGGCCAGCAATCACTACTACCGCCCGGTGGATGGGGATGGCGTCCCCGTGGCCACGGTCGGCTTCCGGAGCTGGTATGGCTGGGGCCGACTCGGCGAACTCTACGAGGCCGGGGGCACTCGCTATCTGCTCTCGACGATGCTCGGGGTTTCGGCCGGTCGGGGCAACAGCGTCCGCGAGATCCTCACCTACCTCGACACCGCCGCCACCGCCGATGGGAGCCAACCGGCGGGAACGGTGTATCTGGTGCAGAATCAGGACGTGCGCAGCACCACCCGCAGTGGCGCCTTCGCCGGAGTGGCCCGTGAGTTGGGCACGTTGGGGGTGGCCTGCGAGATCGTGCCCGGATCGCTGCCCGTCGCCAAACGCGACGTCATCGGGATCACGACCGGGGTCTCCGATTTCGACTGGGCCGCCAGCGGCAGCCGCATCCTCCCGGGGGCGATCTGCGAGAACCTCACCAGCTACGGCGGGATCCTCACCAAGTCGGTCGGACAGACACCGCTGTCGGACTTCCTCCGCGCGGGTGCCGCGGGGTCGAGCGGCACCGTCACCGAACCCTACGCCCTGCAGGCGAAGTTTCCCCACCCCGGTATCCACGTGCACTACGCGCGTGGCGCCAGCCTGGCGGAGGCCTTCTACCAGGCGGTCCAGGCCCCCTACCAGCTCCTCGTCGTCGGCGATCCCCTCTGCCAGCCCTGGGCCAAGATCCCCGACGTCGAGGTGGTGACGGTGCCCGACATGAAGGTCATGAGGCCCGGCGATGCCGTCAGCGGTCAACTCCTGCTCCAACCCCGGGCCAACGCCGCGGGATCGAGTGCCGTCGACCGTTTCGAACTGTTCGTCGACGGCGTCCGCGTCGTTCATGGCGGGACGGGCGACCAGCTCCCTCTCGACACCACCATCCTCGCCGACGGGCATCACGAACTGCGCGTCGTGGCGATCGACTCCTCGCCGGTGGAGACCCAGGGCCGCATCGTGCTCCCGATCGCCACCAGCAATCATGGGCGTGAACTGGTCCTCTCCGCCGAGCCCACCGAGGTCGACCTTGGCGGGACCGTGAGTCTTTCCGTGATCGGCAAGGGGGTGGAGACCGTGACCGTGTTCGCCGGTGGCCGTGTCCTCGGCCGGATCGACGGGCCGGTGGGGTCGATCGACGTGCCCGCCGCGCAGCTCGGCCTGGGGACGGTGACGCTCAACGCCACCGGCCGGGCCGGCAGCGGAGCGACCGAGGCCGCCAACGCGATCCCGGTCACCGTCAAGGTCGGGAACGGCCGGTAGCAGCGGGGACGGCCGGTCGCAGAGCGTGGCCAACGTCCATCCCTGGCCTTTGGCCACCCGAAACGCGGCGCTTTTCCCGGGAGCTGGCTGTCAGCGGCGGAGTGGCAGCGGGGTTTGCGCCTGCGGCGCTGCGACTGCCTGCGGCGCGGGCGCCGAGCGCAGCCGCGCGAGCCCGTCGAGGAATTCGCGGCTCGCCGACTGGAGGACAAACACCTCACCGACGTTGGCGGCGTCGCCACCGGCGCGACGCCCGGGACGGACGATGCAGATCACCTCCGCATCGCCATGGCCGTTGACATGCTCGAGGAGCGTCTCCTCCGCCGTGGTCAGTCCGGCGGCGGGCGCCGCACGATCGGCACCCGGCATCCCGGACGAGGCGGTGGGCAGTGCGCCGGACCGGTCGCGGCGGTCGAACGCCACGGCCGGCATCTCACTGGGCAGGGCGGGGACAGCTGCGGCTGCGGCCTCGGCCACCACCTGGCTGGGATAGGCGGCGCGGTAGACGAAGGCGAGGCCCGCCTCGTCGAGCTGCTCGTGGATCGCCGGCAGGGCCGCGAACAAGCCCTGGTCGTCGGTGGGATCGGCCGCGTTGCAGACGCCGATCAACGTGCCGTCGAGCCCGAACAACCCACCGCCGCTGCGCCCCTGCACCGGCTGGCCGGCCACGAGGAGGTTGGCGGGACCGAGATACTTGTCGACGGCGGTCACCCGGCTGTAGCGGAGCGTGGCGTCACGGCCACCGTCACAGCCGACGGCGACGACCGCCGTGTGCGCGGTGGTGGAGCGGTCCACGCCGCCGACGCGCACCGGTTCGATGGAGACGTCGGTGAAGATACTCACCAGCGCCACGTCGCGATCGAGATCGTAGGCGATCACCTGGCCGCCGAGCCCCCGTTGGCCGCGCGGCCCGAAGAGATCGACCTCCACGCGGCCGCGGCCGCGCGACTCGCGGAACACGTGGCCGCAGGTGAGGATCAACGCCTCCCCCTGTCGGCAGTCGATGACCGTCCCGGTCGCCCACGACACGCCGGTCGCCTCCTCGACCCGGAGGCGCGCCGTCGCCGCCAGCAGCCGCTGCTCGAGCGCGGCACGCTCGTGGGGTGGAATGCCCGCCTCCACCGGCGGCAGGGGCGCCGCGTCGGGTGGCCGCGACGACCGGGGTGGCGCCGCATCTCCCGCGGCCCCCGCCACCGGCAGCACCTGGGCCGGAACGGCCATCGGGCGTGGCGGACGGACATCGATGGAGAGCGGCTGCGTGGCCGCCTGCGCGGGAAGCGGAATGCCGGGGATCGCGGCGGGGGGCGTGATGGCGCCGGCAGCCGGTCGGGAAGGGGCGGGCGGTGGCCCGGACGGGACCGCGGCGCTCCGGCTGCGGGCGAGCAGCGCCTCGAGCTCACCGCGCGTCGTCGCGCCATTGATCCGACCGATCTCCTCGCCACGGACGAGGAGCACGTAGCAGGGTACGCCGGTGACGGCGAATCGGCGGACGAGATCCCCTTCGCGATCGACGTCCACGTGGCGCACGTTCCAGCCCGCAGCGGTGATCTCACCCACCAGCGGCGCCATCGCCCGGCAGGGACCGCACCACGCGGCGGAGAAGTCGAGCAACACCACGTCACCGGCCGCCGGTGGCTGGGCGTTGGTGGTGGGCAGCGGCGCGACGAGCGCGAGCAGGCCGGCGACCAGCGCCATCCGCGCGGGGTGGCGGGCTGGCGGTATCTTCGGTCCGCGGAAAGACGGCGTCATCCGAAGCTCCGGGAGCGGCTCGTGGTGGCGCGGACGGCCGACGGACTCGCCAACCCGGCCCCGCCGGTCAGCCGGGGGTGTCGGTGGCGGGCGGATAGTGGCGGCGGCATCGGCGGGGGACAAGACCACTTTCATGCCGCGAAGGCCGCGCGGCAGAGCCGGCGAATCCGCCGCTTCATGCAGCCAGCGCCATTTCCCGGTTCACTCGTGCCCCCCTACAATCCGCCTTCCTCTCACCCCCGCGCGTTGCATGGCCGTATCCCCCCACCGTCGCATCCTCGTCACCGCGGCGCTGCCCTACGCCAATGGCCACATCCACCTCGGCCACCTGGTGGAGTACGTCCAGACCGACATCTTCGTCCGCTTCCAGCGGCTCCGCGGTCACGAATGCATCTACCTCTGTGCCGACGACACACACGGCACGGCGATCATGATCCGGGCCCGCGCCGAGGGGCGCGGCGAGCGTGAGGTGATCGCCGAAATGCGCGCCGCCCACCTCGCCGACTTCGCCGGCTTTCATGTCGGCTTCGACCACTACGGCAGCACCGACAGCGCGGCCAACCGGCGGCTCTGCGGAGAGATCTGGCGGAGCCTGCGGGACCGGGGACTCGTCGTCAACCGTGAGGTGCAGCAGCTCTTCGACCCCAAGGCGGGCGTGTTCCTCGCCGACCGCTTCGTCCGTGGCACCTGTCCGCGCTGCCACGCGGCCGACCAGTACGGCGACGCCTGCGAAAAGTGCGGCGCGACCTACTCCCCCGCCGATCTGGTCGATCCGGTGAGCACGCTGTCCGGCGCCACCCCCGAGGTGCGGTCGGCCGACCACCTCTTCGTCCAACTCGAACCGCTGCAGGGATTCCTCCGGGAGTGGACGCAGACGTCGGGGAGCCTCGCCCCGCAGGTCGCCAACTACCTGGCCGGCAACTTCCTCGGGGAGCCGCTCCGCGACTGGGACGTCTCGCGGCCGGCCCCCTACTTCGGCTTCGAGATCCCCGACGCGCCGGGGCATTTCTGGTACGTCTGGTTCGACGCGCCGGTGGGCTACATCGCGGCCACCGAGGAGTGGGCGGCGGCGCGGGGCGGTACGTGGCGTGCGTGGTGGCAGCGCGGCGGTGCCAATGCCCCGCCGGCGGAGATCCACCACTTCATCGGCAAGGACATCACCTACTTCCACACCCTCTTCTGGCCGGCGATGCTCGAAACCGCAGGCCTCACTCTGCCGACGAAGGTGCGGATCCACGGCTTCCTCACTGTCAACGGCGAGAAGATGTCGAAGGCGCGCGGCACCTTCGTCCTGGCGCGGACCTACCTCGAGCACCTCGACCCGGCGGCGCTGCGCTACTACTACGCGGCGAAGCTGTCCGGCGACATCGACGACATCGATCTCAATCTCGACGACTTCGCCGCCAAGGTGAACTCCGACCTCGTCGGCAAGGTGGTGAATCTTGCCAGCCGCACGGCGCGGTGGCTGGAGGGCACGGGCCTCGCCGCCACCTACCCCGACGACGGCGGGCTCTTCGCCCGGGCCGCCGCCGATGGCGACGGGATCGCCGCCGCCTACGAGGATTGCGACTTCGCCCGCGCGACGCGCCTGATCATGGCGGCAGCCGACCGGGCCAATGCCTACGTCGATGCGGAGCAACCCTGGAAGCTCGCCAAGGCGGGGCCGGACTCGGCCGCCCGGCTCCGCGACGTGGCCACCGTGGCAGTCAACCTCTTCCGTCAGATCGTCGTCTACCTGGCACCGGTCCTGCCGACGCTCGCCGCGGAGACGGGCGATCTTGTCGGCGGCCCGATCCGCTCCTGGGATGAATCCCGGGAGCCGATCGTCGGCCTGCCGGTGGCACCGTTCAAACCACTCGCCGCGCGCGTCGATCCGGCTCGGATCGCGGCGCTCGTCGAGGCCGCGAAACCGTCCCCGCCCGTCGCCGCCCCCACCCCCCCCGCACCGCCGTCCACCGGAGCAGCGCCGATGATGTCCGACCCCGCCGAGCCCCTCGCTGCCGAGCCGCTCGCCGCGCAGTGCACGATCGACGACTTCGCGAAGGTCGATCTCCGCGTCGCGCGGATCCTCGCCGCGGAGGAGGTGCCGGAGGCGAAGAAACTCCTCCGGCTCACCGTCAGCCTCGGAGGGGAGGAGCGGCGCACGGTGTTTGCCGGGATCAAGGGGTTCCACGACCCGGCCGCGCTCGTCGGCCGGCTCGTCGTCGTGGTGGCCAACCTGGCGCCGCGGCAGATGAAGTTCGGTCTCAGCGAGGGGATGGTCGTGGCGGCCAGCGGGGCGGGTGCCACGGGTGTCTATCTGCTCTCCCCCGACAGCGGCGCGCTGCCGGGCATGCGCCTGCACTGACGGTTTCCTGGATCGTCGCCGCGGTGCGGTCGTCACGGGCGGCGGTTGTCCGGTGGCCGGGAGTCGTATAGTTGGAGGTCGTCCAGCCCCGCTCCCGGAGGCCTCCACCATGCCCGACCGCACGATCCTCTTCGCCACCGATTTCTCCACCGCCAGCGACGAAGCGTTGCCCCACGCGGAGGCCCTCGCGCGGCAGGCAGGCGCTCGGCTGCTGATCGTGCACGTGGAGGAACCCCCCCTCGCCTACGGCGGCGGCGAGTTGTACTACGGGATCCCCGAGCCTGATTCGGCACGCATCATGGCGATGCTCGAGGCGGTCAAGCCGGCGTCGCGGGACGTGCCGTACGTCCATCGGATGGCGCTTGGCGATCCCGCCGGCGAGATCGTCCGCCTGGCTGCCGACGAGGGGGTGGAGTTGATCGTGCTCGGCACCCATGGCCGCACCGGCATGCTGCGGTTCCTGATGGGGAGCGTGGCCGAGGCGGTGGTCCGTCGGGCGGGTTGCCCCGTGATGGTCTACCGGACGATGGCGGGGAACCGCTCCACGAAGACGGTCGCGGCCCATGGCTGAGGCGGCGACCGCGGAGGCGTTCACACGGGCGGTCCTCCGCCACCGGGCCGACCTGCGCGGCCGGCTGCGCCGGCTGTTCGACGGGCGCGGGTTTCTCGAGGTCGACACCCCCGTGCTCTCGGCGGAGGTGGTGCCCGAGGCCCACATCGACCCGATCGTCGTCCGAGTGGACGGTCCGACGGGTCCCGACTGCTACCTGCAGACCAGTCCCGAGGCCCACATGAAGCGGCTACTCGCCGCGGGGGCGGGGCCGATCTACCAGTTCGCCCGGTCGTTTCGGGCGGGCGAACGGGGCAGCCGCCACGACGTCGAGTTCGTTCTCCTCGAGTGGTACGCCCCGGGCACGACCCTCGACGATTCGGCAGCGCTCGTCGAGATGATCTGCAGCACCGCCCTCGACACCGTCGGGATCGAACGGCTCGACTGCGTCGCTGCCTTCCAGCGTCATGCGGGCATCGACCCCTTCACCGCCAGCGACGGGGAGTGGCAGGCCGCCGCGGCCCGGCTCGGGTTGAACCCGCCGCACGGCCACACACCGACGCCCGACGACTTCTTCGAACTCTTCCTCGCCGAGGCGGTGGGCCCGCGGCTCGGTCACCAGCGCCCCACGCTCCTCGAGGGCTGGCCGGTCAGTCAGGCGGCCTTCGCCCGGCTCGATCCCACCAACCCGCGCCGCGCCCTGCGCTTCGAACTGTTCGTCCGTGGGGTCGAACTGGCCAACGGCTGGGAGGAGGATCCCTGCCGGGAGGAACTGCGGCGCCGCATCGACGGGGCCAACCAGATCCGGATTGCCGCCGGGCGCTGCCCCCTGCCCTCCCCCACCCGTCTGCTCACCGCCCACGGCCCGTCGATGCCCCGCGGGGTCGGGGCCGCCCTGGGATTCGACCGCCTGGCGATGCTCGCTGCCGGGGCGGCGAGCATCGACGCCGTCCGCTGCTTCACGTCGGCCGACGCCTGACAGCGCCCGAAACCGTCGTCGCGGTCACTCGTTGGGAACGAGTGGCTGTGAACCTGGCAGGCGGACCACCTGCCAGGCGTCGTAGACGCGGCCCTTGCGGACCAGCCGCTGCGACCGCACGAGCATCCGCACCGAAATCGTGTCGTCCACCGCCCCCGGACACGGCGCGAGGCGCACCGCCGCGATCCACAGGTCGGGTTCATTGGGAACGGTGCCCTCGATCGTCGCCGTCACCGACGGCTCGCCACCGCAGCGCCGGATCTGCCCGTAGACCGGATGCCGTTCGAGCAATTGGGACGGAGTGTCCTCTTTGCCGGGCATCGCCAAACCGCGGTCGATCGCCGACGGCGCGAGCATCGCCGCCGCGTCGTCGAGATTGCCGCGCTGCACGGTCGTCACCCAATGACGAGCGGTGGCGATGGCCCGTTGCCGGGCCACCCAGCGATTGACCAGGTGGCTCCCGACAGCCTGGGCCCCGAAACCGACGGCGAGAAACAGGCCGGCGAGCGCCGCAAACCGCCCCACCCGGCGATCCCCATCGCGCCCGACATCCGCCAGCGCGACCAGTGCCAGCAGCACCCCCAACAGCGGCACCGCCCAGAACAGCGGCCCGATCAGCGCGACGGCCGACGCGCAGCCACCGACCGCCGCGGCTACCGCGAGCCAACTGACGGGACGATACTCCTCCACACCTTCGCTGCTCACGGACTCACTCCCGGTTGACCCGCAGGCCCTCGACCCGCTCGAGCGCCGCACGGCGGTCGGCGTAGCCGAGAATGAACCGGGCGTCCTTGTCGAAGACGCCGGCGCCGTCCGTTCCCGGACGTCCGAACGGCCCGTTCCAGGTGGCATGCCGCACCCAGGCGAGCCACTTCCGGTCGGGGGCGAAGCCGAAGAACATCGTCGCCTCGGGGGTCGGCTGCACGAGATCACGGGGCACGGCGGCGGTGTGGAGCGACGCCGCGGCAAAGCAGACCATCAACCAGCCGGCGAGGATCCCCACGAGCGGTCCGCCCACCATCTCCACCTGCTTGACGAACTTGACCTTCGTGCGCGACATCCGGTCGGTCACCTCGCGCATCACCAGCAGGATGATGGCGAACAGCCCCCACCACGCGAGGAAATCGAGCAGGTAGGTGAAACTCGGCAGGTAGCCGTCGATGAGGGTGGCGACCACCGGATACCAGGCGGTGGCTGCCGTGGTGGCCACCAGCAGATTGAGAAACATCACCAACCCGCTCCACAGCCCCTCGCGGGCAAGCACGAGCGCGACCGCCAGGAAGACGATCACCAGGATGAGGTTCACGATCATGGGACTTCCCCGACGGACTGGCTGACGTGGACTGGTGAATACCGGCGAACACACCCGCACCGCCCGGCGGTACGGCGACGGGACGGTTGTCAGGATTTCGTGGCGAACACCCGCTGCAACTCCTCGAGGCCGGTGACGTTCTCCAGCACCAGCCGCAACCCTTCGTCGCGCATCGGGCGGAGCCCGTCCTTGGCCGCGGCCTGGCGGAGCACCGCCGGATCGGCCTTCTTGGCGATCGCCTGCCGGAGCGTCGCCCCCGACGCCAATTCGAAGATCGCCGTGCGCCCGAAGTAGGCGCTGCCGGCGCAGAGCCGGCAGCCATGCTCGCTCGGCTTCTGCAGGAACGGCAACTCCTCGGCGGTCTTCTTCAGCTTGGCGAGGAGGTCGGGGGGCGGCACGAACTGCTCGCGGCACTTCGGGCAAAGCTTGCGCACCAGCCGCTGCGACAGCGATCCGAGCAGCGTCCGCGCGAGGAGATCCTGGGGCACGCCCGCCGCGAGCAGCCGGGCCACCGCATCGACCGCGTCGTTGGCCCGCAGGCTGATGATCACCATCTGCTGGTCGTCAGCCAACTCGAGGAGCTTGATCGCCAGTTCCTTGTCGGTGAGGTCGCGGGTGACGATGCCGCGGGGATACTCCCGCATCGCCGTCTCCAGGACCGACACCGGGGTCGTCCCCGAACGGGCGTCGTAGCGCACCGGCTTGACGTTCTGGATCTCACGGGGAGGCGCCGCGGCATCCTCGATCGAGATGAAGTCGCGGAGCAATCGATCGCACGAGAGCACCACCACGTCGAACGTCGTCGACAATCCGTTGCCACGCGGCGAGGAGACGAGCAGGACACCCTTCTCCAGCGTCATCAACTCCCCGACCCGTTCGGCAATCGGCTTGGGGACGCCGAGGTCGTCGTAGCCCTTGAAAAGGACGGCGGCGGAATCGACCTGCACGAGCAGCTGCTCGCCCCCCTGCGCCGAACGGACGGTGAGCCGGCAATTCCGCGGCTTGCCGTCGGACTGGACGGCGAAGGTGCCGGTGAGCTGCCCACGACGTTCCTTCGGCTCGTGACCGGCGAGCACCTTGAGCGTGGCCGCCACCGCATCGGCCACGGGCCGCTCCAGCGGAGGGGCATCGGCCCACACCTCCGGCGAGCGCCGCCCACCGCGGCTCTTGAACACCCGCGGCGCCATCCACACGCCATCCACTTCGTTGCGGACATTGACCATCGCCGGCCCCCATTCGAGCAGGAGCGTGGAAGCGCGGGCGGCCACCGCCTGCTGGAGGAGTTTCTTCGCCTCCTCCAGGCCGGGGGTGGCCGCAGCCGCCTCGGCGCGGGCCTTGTTCTCGGCCTCGTCCTTGCCGCCGGAGGGCAGCAGCGTGATCGCCGGCAGCGCGTCGGCCGGTTCGTCACCGACATCCATCTGGATCCCGAACCGGCCGAGGAAGCCGGCGAGTGCCCGCCGGGCGTGACCGCCGGTGAGGATCTTCTCCGATTCGGGCACCTTGGGATTGCGCTTCCCGGCATAGATGAACAGCGGCACGAGCCAGCCGAGGAGCATGAGCGCCTGCCCGGCGATGGCCGACGGCACGAGCCAGGCGACGATCGCCAGAAGGAAGAACGGGAATGCCGACAGCGCCCCCCAGAGGTTGGGCTGGAGATTGCGCTTCGAACTGTCGCGTGTCACCCAATCGGACGTCGCCGTCCAGCAGACGACCAGCAACCACCAGGTGACCATCGGGACGATGGCGAGCCCGCCGCCCACCGGGCGGTCGAGCCAATCGGGGCTGGGTGTCGGCCAGGTGTCGTCCGCCATCGCGACGGCACCCTGCATGGCGATCGCGAGCACACCGCAGGCAGACAGCCGGTTCGACCTCATCGCCGCACTCCCGGGGGAGATCCTCCGGCGGAATCCACTGTCCGTGGGGAGAGGGGCTGTCGGAGCGGGAGTTCCGCCGGGTTGCCGGGCAGACCCGATCCCGGTCCCACGCCCGTCCCGCCGGTCACCGTGCCCCCCGGCGAAAAGGCGTTCCCTGTGGCAAAGGCCCGGCATCACGACACACCAATTCCCTTCAGGGCCATCATCAGCGCCTCGCGGTTGGGAGCGATCTCCAGCGCGTCGTGGCGGTCGATGAGTTGCTGGTCGATGAGCGACTTGAGGCTCACCGTGAAATCCTGCATGCCGTCCTTGGCCGACTTCTTGATGTGGTCGGCGAGGAGGTGTTCCTGCTCCTCGAGAACGTACTTCCGCACGAGCACGTCGAAGAACATCATCTCCACGATCGGCACCCGGCTGACACCGGGCTTGATCGACTTGAGCAACTTCTGGGCGATGATCCCCTTCATGTTGAAGGCGATGGCGCTGCGGATCGCCGCATGCTCCTCCTGGGGAAAGAGATCGAGGATACGGGTGATCGTGCTCGGGGCACTCGCGGCATGGATCGTGCCGAACACGAGGTGCCCCGTCTCGGCCGCGTGGATCGCCGTCTTGAACGTTTCCACGTCGCGCAACTCACCGACGAGGATGATGTCGGGATCCTCGCGGACCGCGTGCTTCATCCCGATCTCGAAGTTGCGGACGTCGGTGCCGACCTCCCGCTGGTTGATCAGGCATTTGTCCTCGGTAAACACGAACTCGATCGGATCCTCGAGCGTGAGGATGTGCTTGCGGTAGTTCTGGTTGATGTAGTTGAGCATCGACCCGATCGTCGTGCTCTTGCCGGAGCCGGTGACGCCGGCGAGCAGCACCATGCCCTGGTCGAGTTGGCAGAGTCTCTCGATCGACGGCGGCAGGAACAGCCCCTTGAAGTCGGGGATCTTGTTGTTCACCCGCCGGGCCACCAACCCGAGCGACCCCTGCTGGTAGAGCAGATTGACACGGAAGCGCCAGCGAACCCCGTCGACCGGCACGGTGTAGGCGAAATCCGCACCGCCGTCGTGCTCGAGGATCTTCTTCTGCCGCTCGTCGAGCATCGGCATGCACAGCCGCTTCATCTGCTCGGCGTCGATCCGCGGCGCCTTGAGGGGCTGGAGCGCGCCCTTCACGCGGATGATCGGCGGCTGCCCGACCTTGAGATGGAGATCGCTCCCTTGGAGGCGCACGAGCGCCTCGTAGAGCCGGTCAATCTCCAGCCGCGGGCGGTCATTGCCCACCGCCACCGGCTTGTCGATGTCGGCCTCGCCGGCGACAGCCGGAGAAGGGCCCCCGGGCGGGGGTGCTGCCGATGGAGAGGCGCTTTCGGTGGTCGACATGGGTGGGCATCCGCTGATGGCGGGGCAGTCGTGGCCCATGCCGCCGACGTCAGGCCGGCGGTGGACGGACAGGAATCCCCCGGGCGAGAAACAGTTCCTTGACCTCCCGGATCGTACACTGCCCGAAATGGAAGATTCCAGCGGCCAGCGCCGCGTCGGCCCCACCCTGAAGCACGGCGTCGGCCAAGTGTTCCGGCCGGCCGGCCCCCCCACTGGCGACCACCGGGATCCGTACCGCCCGACTGACCGCGGCGGTGATCTCCAGATCGTAGCCGTCGCGCGTGCCGTCGCGATCCATGCAGGTGAGCACGATCTCGCCCGCACCGAGCGCTTCGACACGCCGGGCCCAGTCGACCGCCTCCAGACCGGTGGGCACCCGTCCGCCGCTGACGAACACCTCCCACAGTTCACTGCCGTCCGCCGCGCGGACGCGCTTCGGGTCGATGTTGACGACGGTCGCACAACTGCCCAGGCGATCGGCCACCGCCGTGATCAATTCCGGGGTCCGGACGGCCGCCGAGTTGATGCTCACCTTCTCGGCACCGGCCTGCACCAGACGGCAGGCGTCGTCGAGGGTGCGGATGCCGCCGCCGACCGTGAACGGCATGAACACCGTCTCCGCCACGCGACGGACGACGTCGAGCATGATCGCCCGCCCCTCGTGGCTGGCGGTGATGTCGAGGAACACCAACTCGTCGGCCCCCTCCGCCTCGTAGCGGGCCGCCACGGCGACGGGATCGCCGGCATCGACGAGATCGACGAACCGCGTGCCCTTGACGACGCGTCCGCGGTCAACGTCGAGGCAGGGGATGATCCGCCGGGCCAGCATCCGGGCTACTCCCCCGCCTGACCAGGCAGCGGGGCCGAGCCGCGCGGCACTCTCCCGATCACTCCCTCTTCCGGGCTCGACGCTGGATTGCCACCGGAACTGCGCGGCACTCTCCCGATCACTCCCTCTTCCGGGCTCGACGCTGTGGCATACAACCGCCGCGGGATGCGGCCGGCGAGGTAGGCCTGGCGGCCGGCGAAACAAGCAGCCCGCATCGCGTGGGCCATGCGCTCGGGCTCGGCCGCACGCGCGATCGCGGTGTTGAGGAGCACACCGTCGACCCCCAGTTCCATCGCGGCGGCGACATCGCTGGCGGTGCCCACGCCGGCATCGACGATCACCGGATAGTCGGGATCGTTCCCCTTCAGTTCCTCGAGGCAGATCCGCAGATTGTTGGGGTTGAGGATCCCCTGCCCGGAGCCGATCGGACTACCGGCGGGCATCACGCTCGCGGCGCCGGCCGCCTTGAGGCGCCGTGCCACCACCGGATCGTCGCTGGTGTAGACCAACACGGCGAAGCCATCCTCGACCAGCCGCGCCGTCGCCTCCAGCGTGCCCACCGGATCGGGGAGGAGCGTCCGCGGATCGCCGAGCACCTCGAGTTTCACCCACTCCGACCCCGGATTCCCCAGATCGCGGAGCAGCTCGCGACCGAGCCGGGCGACGCGCACCGCGTCGTCGGCGTTGAAGCACCCGGCCGTGTTGGGCAGGAGGGTGAACCGGGCCGGATCGAGGAAATCGAGGATCTTCTCCCCGGCGGCAGTGACCAGACGCTCGCGCCGCACTGCGACGGTGACACAGTCGGTACCCGAGGCCTCGAGGCAGCGGACCATGCCGGCCATCGTCGCGTACTTGCCGGTACCCACCACCAGCCGACTCGACAGCGTGATGCCGGCCACCTGCAGCGGCCGGTCGGCGATGGCCTGATCGGGCGTCATGGGCATGGCGGCAGGAGAGACGATGCCGGAGAACGCATCGGCCATGGGGAAAAAGACGGCGGTTCAACCGCCGCCGACGAGGGTCACGATCTCGATCACGCTCTCCGCTTCCAGCATACAGTCGGCCAGCCGCGCCCTGGGCACGACACGGCCATTGACCTCGACGGCCAGCGGACGGCCGACCAGCCCCAACGCCACCACCAGATCGTGGGCCGATCCTCCCGCCGGCACCTCGCGCCGCTGGCCATTGACGGTGACACCGACCGAACCGCTCTCCGCCGAGCGGTGCGTGCTGTCGCCGTGATCCCCGACCGCTGGGCTGCTCATCGTGCCTTGCCACCGCCACGCGGGCTGACGACGTCGAGGCGGACCAGCTCCGCATACGCGCCGGCCGCTGCCGCCGTGGCTGCGGGGATGCCGTAGGCAACGGTGGTGCCGGTGGCTGAATCGGTGACGAACAGCACTGACGACGCCAATTGCAGCGGCCCGATGCGCCCCACGTTGGCCACCCCCGAGACGAGGAGGAATTTGGGGTTCTTCGCCTGTCCGGATTTGAAGCCCAGATCCTTGAGGACGTTCACCTTGTAGAGACCGGTGAATTTGCCGGTCGCCGGCCCGATCACCCCGCCGGAGAGATCGCCGGTCTCGAAATCGAGGAGAAACAGCGCCTCAATGCCGGCATCGAGCGGGACCGTGCACGCCGCGAACGACCCCTCGGCGAGGCTCGAGGCGGCGTGCACCACGTCGAGGCGCTCGACAGGCCGCACCGCGGAGGCGTGCCCGGCGAGGAACGCCGCACCGACCACCCCGGCCAGCGCCGCGCCCGCGATCGAGCGCTGCCCCATCACCGGCCTCGAGGCAGGCACCCGCTCCGGCTTCATTCGCTCCGGCTCCATCGTCGACGACTCCTTTCTGTCGGTGGCCCGCCCGGCGACCGCCCTGACTTCCGCACCTGCAGCCTACCGTCCCGACCTGCCGGTACCACCGGATCCGGCACGATGCTCCCGTCCGCTCACTGCGTCGGCGCCTCGGGCGCCGGCGCCGCGGGCGGGGCCGCAGGAGCAGGTGCCGGCGGAGGCACCTCCTGGAGCAGATGGAGCCGGAACTTGCCGACGGCATGCGTGCCGTCGGCATGCTGCTGGTCGATCGTCACGGTCAACGGGCTGGTGGCCGGAACGACGAGATCGGCCGGCAGGTCGTAGGTTGCCAGATGCGTGGCACCGGTCCCGCCGCCGATCGCCCAACCGGAATCGGGTTTGTCGTCGATCGTGCCGGCGACCCCGTAGTTCTCCTGCTCGAAGTCGGCCTTGGCCGCCGCAAAGGCGATTGCCGTCGGCGTCTCGGCGGATCCCGCCGGACCGAACTGCACGCCGAACGTGCTGACGACGAAATTGCCGTTGTCGGCGCGACCCGGCCCCTTCCCCGGAAGGCTGTCGTCGGCCAGCGCTTCCAGACGGACGCCGCGGAGGTTTCCCCCGGCGGGCACCACCGCCTTGAGCGTGTAGGTGTCCTTGGCACGGTTGCCCGTCACGAGCACGACCCCATCCGCGCCGATCGCCGCCGTCGCTCCGGCGGCGCTGGCGAACGCCGTGGGCACCAGGGCCACCCACTGCGGCTGCGGCGGCGGGGGAGGAGGCGGGGGAAGGAGCTTCGGCTCCGGCACCGGCACGATCCGCCCACCGGCATGGCTGCCGATGAACAGCGACTTGCCATCGGGGGCGAACGCCACCGCCCAAAGGCTCGACTTCACCGCCTCGGGTCCCTCCTGCTCGCCGCGCGAGGCGACGTCCCACATCTTCACGACGCCGTCGAGGCTGGCAGTGGCGAGGCGGCTGCCGTCGGGGTTGAAGGCGGCGCTGGTCACCCAGTCCTTGTGGCCGGCGAGCGTGCCCAGTTCCTTGTTGTCGGCGGTGTTCCAGATCTTCGCGCTGCGGTCGGCGCCACCGCTGACGATCTTCGTGCCGTCGGGGGACCAGGCGAGCGTCCAGAGGGCATCGCCATGGCCTTCGAGCTTGGCCTTCTCGGCGCCGTCGGCGGCATTCCAGAGTTTCACGAGCTTGTCGCCGCCGCCGGTCGCGAGCGTGGCGCCATCAGGGGAGAAGCCGAGGCAGGTGGCGGCCGCGGCATGGGCGGTGATCGCCCGCACCTCGGCGCCGTCGGCCGTGTTCCACACCACGACGGTGCCGTCCTCACCGCCGGTCGCCAGACGCGTGCCGTCGGGGGAGAAGTCGAGCGACCGGACCCAGCCCTTGTGCTTCTTGAGGTCGGCCTTGAGGGTGCGGGCGGGGAGATCCCAGAGCTTCACCAACCCGTCGTAGCCGGCGGTGGCGGCGAGCTTCCCGTCCTTCGAAGCCTTCACCGCCCAGACCGCCGTCGGGTGGCCGGCGAGATCGCCGATCCGGTTGCCGTCGGCGGCGTTCCAGACCACCACGTCGCCGGGACGGTAGAGAAGGCTCTCACCTCCGGCAGTGAGCAGCTGTGCCCCGTCGCGCGTGTAATCGGCGGCGATGATCCAGCGGGTGAACGCAGGAAGGTTCGCCGCGGGAGCCGCCGGAGCGGCCGGTGCCGCGGCGGCTGGTTCCTGGCCTCGGGCCGGCACGGCGACCGGCAACCCGCAGGCCGGCAGCGCGCAGAGGAGCGCCAGCCCGGTGGAGAGACGGGTGGAACGACGCATGATTGGGAACCTCCGCAGGGGCGCTCCGGGGGCCGGCCGATGCCGCCCCGGCCCGGAGCGGCTGCGAGTATAGTTTCGCCCCGGGGGCCGATTCCAATTCCGCCGGCCCGGGGCCGATCCGAGTGTCGTGGGGTGACAACATGGTGACGAAGAGTCGTGGTCAGTCCGGCCGTTCATCCGGTGCTTCCGGCCGGTCACCCGGT
>SXWA01000179.1 GCA_005791575.1 Planctomycetaceae bacterium | reverse complement strand
GACCGGCCCCCCACGGGCTCTCCCACGCCGGCTCCCCCGGCTTGGCCTTCTTCCAGAGGGCGAAGTCGGCGGTCGATCGCTTCCGCTCCGCCGTCGAACCACCCTCCCCCTGGGTCTGCTCCACGGAGCGGTTGGTGAGCTTGCCGTAGTCGGCATCGCGGGTGACGTCGAAGTAGACGTCGCCGTCGC
This sequence comes from Planctomycetaceae bacterium, assembly GCA_005791575.1. GTDB lineage: Bacteria > Planctomycetota > Planctomycetia > Pirellulales > UBA1268 > F1-20-MAGs016. Next base: position 27,767 of record SXWA01000179.1, on the reverse strand, counting down.
TCGCGTAGGCGAATCCCTTGGCGATCAACCCCTCGATGAAGGCGATGATCGTGCCGATGTGCTCGGTGGCCTTGGGCATGTGGTCGATGCCCTCGACGCCGAGGCTGGCGAGGTTCCCGAGGTAGTCAGCCGTCATCTCCTCGGCCAACGCCGCCATCGTCGTACCCCGCGCGGTGCTCTCGGCGATGATCTTGTCGTCGACGTCGGTGATGTTGACGACCCACGTCACCTCCCAACCGGAGAAGCGGAGGTGGCGTTTCACCGTGTCGAAGATCACCGGCCCGACCATGTGGCCGATGTGGCTCGGCTTGTAGACCGTCGGCCCGCACAGATACATCCCCACGTGCCCCGGCTTCACCGTCACAAGCAACGCCTTCTTCTTCGTCAGGGTGCTGTAGACCTCGATGGCCGGGAGGGGGGAGTCCGTGCCGCCGTGGGAGGTGCCGCTGGTCATGCCGTCTCGTGTTCCTGTGGATGGGTGGTCGGATGGTCGCCCCGCCCCGGCGACGTTGGCCGGCCGGGACCCGATCAGCTCCGCCGTTCAACTCCGCCGTTCGATCAGGACCACGCACTCCGCGGCGATGGCCTCCTCACGGCCGATCGGCCCGACTCCCTCGCCGGTCTTGGCCTTCACCCAGACCGCCGCGGGATCGACCCCGAGCACCGCCGCGATCCGGCTGCGGATTGCCTCGCGATGCGGGAGGATTTTGGGCCGCTGGGCGAAGATCACGCAATCCAGATTCACGACCCGCCATCCGGCGGCCGTCACGCGCTCGGCGGCGGCAGCGAGCATCCCGGCCGAATCCCGGCCCCGATTGGCGGGGTCGGTGTCGGGAAACATCTCACCGATGTCCCCCAGCCCCGCCGCCCCGAGCAGCGCGTCGGTGATCGCATGGAGGAGCACGTCGGCATCGCTGTGGCCGAGCGCCATCAGCTCGTGAGGGATCGTCAGGCCGCCGATCACCAGACCGGGACCGGGACCGAGACGGTGGGTGTCGTGGCCGAGGCCGACACGGAACATGCTGGCGCCTCCGGGGTCAGGATGCCGTTGTCCCCTATACTCCCCCCATGGACAACACCCCGCCCGCCACCCCGGGCCAGCCGACCGTCATCCAGGTCGATGGGCTGGCCAAACACTACCGCGTGTTCGACAAGCGCGAGGGCCTGCTGGCGAGCATCCGCGGCCTGTTCCACCGCGAGACCCGCACGGTGGAGGCCCTGCGCGGGGTGGACCTGACGGTGAACCAGGGTGAGTTCGTCGCCCTGCTGGGCCCCAACGGGGCGGGGAAGACCACGTTTCTCAAGCTCCTCTCCGGGATCATCACCCCCTCGGCTGGCACCGCCACCGTGCTCGGCCATGTCCCCTGGGAGCGCGCCGACGCCTTCCGGCGCCGCTTCGCCCTGGTGATGGGGCAGAAGAACCAGCTGTGGTGGGACCTCCCGGCGGCGGAGAGCTTCCGTCTCCACCGCGAGATCTACCGCATCGACCCGACCCGGTTCGCCCGGACACGCGACGAGCTGGTGGAGATGCTCGACGTCGGCGGGCTCGTCAATCGGCCGGTCCGCGACCTCTCGCTCGGCGAGCGGATGAAGCTCGAACTGGTCGCCGCGCTGCTCCACGAGCCGGAGGTGCTGTTCCTCGACGAGCCGACAATCGGCCTCGACGTCGTCGCCCAACACACGATCCACCGCTTCCTGCGCCACGTCCGCACCGAGCGCCGGGTGACCGTCGTGCTCACCACCCACTACATGAAGGATGTCGCGGCGCTGTGCGAGCGGCTGGTGGTGATCACCCGCGGCAGCATCCTCTACGACGGGTCACTCGAGGGGATCGTCGACCGCTTCACGAGCCACAAGATCGTGACCCTCGACCTCGACGAGACCCCCGCGCCCGGCCGCATCGAGCGCTTCGGGTTCCCCTGCGAGATCCGCGGGCCCCGGGTCACGCTCCGGGTCGACCGCGAGCGGATCGCCGACGTGCTCCCGGAGATCCTCCGCGCCGAGCAGGTGCGCGACATCTCGGTCGAGGACGTGCCGCTGGAGGAGATCGTGGCCAACCTGTTCCGCGGCGCGGCCGCGGGGGGGACGGGGGGTGGCCGATGAGCGACGTGGGTCCCCGGCCGCTGGCCGGGCTGCGGGCCTGGTGGACGATGCTCGCCATCTGCCTCGAGGAGCGGCTCGCCTACCGCGGTGACTTCATCCTCGGCACGGCGATGCGCTTCCTCCCGATCGTCACCCAGGTGTTCCTCTGGACGGCGGTGTTCAGCGCCTCTTCGCGCCCCGACATCGCCGGCTACTCCCGCAACGACATCGTCGCCTACTACCTGCTGACGATGGTCTCGCGTGCCTTCTCGAGCATGCCGGGGCTGGCCGGCGGCATCGCCCGCAGCGTCCGCGACGGGTCGATCAAAAAGTATCTCGTCCAGCCGGTCGACTACGTCGGCTTCCTGCTCGCCGCGCGCATCGCCCACAAGGTCGTCTACTACTTCGTCGCCGCGTTGCCGTTCGCCGTGATCTTCTTCCTCTGCCGCGGATTCTTCCCGCCGGCTCCGGACGGCGTCACGATCCTCGCCTTCCTCCTTTCGCTCGTGCTCTCGTTCCTCCTCGGCTTCTTCATGGAGGCCACGCTGGGGATGCTTGGCTTCTGGTTCCTCGAGGTGTCGAGCGTGATCTTCGCCTACATGCTCGTGCAGTACCTGCTCTCCGGGCACATGTTCCCCATCGACATGCTCGCCGGGGTTCCCACCGGGATCCCCGGCACGAGCCTCGCCGACATCGTCCGCTGGCTCCCCTTCGAGTACACCGCCTACTTCCCCTCGGCGGTCTGGCTCGGCAAGGTGCGCGGATGGGCGCTCGTGCGCGACCTGGCGATCGAGTCGGGCTGGGTCGTGGTGATGGCCCTCGCCTGCCGGGTCGCCTGGCGGCGCGGCACGCGGCGCTACAGCGCGTTCGGAGGGTGAACCATGGGGCGCTACCTGGGCATCTTCCTCACCTTCGCCCGCGCCTGCCTGGTGCGCGACATGACCTTCCGCGCGAACTTCCTCCTCGAGTGCGTGACGAGCCTCGGCTGGATGTCGATGAACCTGGCGTTCTACCTGCTCGTCTTCACCTTCACCGCGGAGATCGGCCGTGGCACCGGGTGGACGCGCGAGCCGTTCTTCGCCTTCGTCGCCACCGGCCTGATCGTCAACTCGATCGTCCAGGCCTTCTTCATGCCGAGCGCCGAGGAATTGACCGAACTGGTCCGCACCGGCGGCCTCGACGCCGTCCTCGTGCAGCCGCTCGATGCCCAATTCCTCCTCTCACTCCACCGGGTCGACTATTCGTCGCTCGCCAACGGGCTGGTCGGGGTGGGGCTGCTCGGCTGGGCGGTGTCGCGCTTCGCGGAGCCGCCGGGGCCGGTCGCCTGGTTGCTCTATCCGCTGCTGGTGCTCTGCGGAGTGGCGATCCTCTATGCCCTGATCATCATGCTCGCCGCCGCCACGATCCTCCTCGGGCGCAACCAGAGCCTCTACGACTTCTGGTTCTACCTCACCAACTTCTCGCGCTATCCGGCCGAGATCTACTCCGGCCCCTGGGGGGGACCGATCCGGGCGCTGTGCACGTTCGTGATCCCGATCCTCCTGGTCGTCAACGTGCCGGCTCGGGTCATCGCCCAACCGTTCACTGCGGGGTCGTGGGGAGGGGTGGCCGCGGCGCTGGCCGCAGCCGCGGCGATGCTCGTCGTGTCGCGGGTCGTGTTCCAGGCGGCGCTGGCGAAGTACCGCAGTGCATCGAGCTGATCAGCGTTCGTTTGCCTGCCGCCCCACTCGGATCACCAGCGGCTCGATCGCGGGCATCTGGTCGGGCCGTGGCCGCGGCGGGCGGGGATCGTGCCAACGTTCCCTGGAGGGCGGAGCGATCCGGTCGAGGGCGGCGCCGATGCGGCGGCGCAGCGCCACCACCTCGGCATGCACCGCGTCGGGATAGGCGCTACCACCGGCATCGGCCTCCGAACGTTTGGCGGTCCGGGCATGGAATGCCGGCGTGGCGGCCAGCGCCGCGGCGACGCCGGGCCGGTCGTCGCCCTCGGTATTCGCAAGGATCGTCAGATACTCGACGAGCTGCTGCCCGCTGCGCAGGCATTTGAGCCGCAGGCTCGGTACCGGACCGGTGGCCGTGGGGTAGAGGAGGGCGAGGGGATCGGGGGTGGTCCAACTCTCCGCGCTCCCGATCGCGTTCCAGGGGACGACACCGTCGGCACCGAGCATCCATGCCTCGACACACCAGGCGGCGAGCGCCGCATTGGGAGTCCCGGGGCGATTCGCCTCGCCGTACAGGCTGACGAACACCGGCTGGCGACCGACACGGGCGGCGACCGCCGCGGCGTGTTCGCGGAGGGCGCCGCTGATCACCTCTTCATTGGTCACCCCGTCGAGGAGATCGCGCTGCCACTGGGGGCGCGAGATGTCGGCCCGGTAGGCGAGCTGCGCCCGCGGGTGCCCGGCCACCCCCTGCCAAAACTCGACACCGAAGCGGCGCAGGGCCCAGAAGTCCTGCGTGTTGGCCGGCTCGTCGAAGACCCACGCCGCCGACGAACGGTCCCACCGGTCCTTCTTGTTGGTCAGCTTGTTGTTGAGATAGCACTCGAAGAGGGTTTCGCGCCAGCCGCGCTCCTCGACATGGGCGGCGATCGATTTCGCCGCCGCGCGGAAGCCCTCCCAGTATGCATCGTCGTAGGCCGACTCGACCCAGTAGCCGCCGCGGAAGTGCCGCTCGTGATCGAGCGGCCAGTTCTCGTTGAGGGGCAGGTAGAAGACCTCCACCGGCACAGCGCCGCGTGGCAGGTCGGCGAAGGCGGACCCGTCGAGGAGCGCCCCGAACCGCGCGTCCCAGGCGCGCCAGTCCCACGTGCCGTCGGCGTTGATCGCCGGCGGCCCGTCGACCTTTCCGCGCCAGTTGTAGCGCAGCACGTTGAGCGTGCAGCGGTGGGCGTGGCCGAGGCGGTACCAGGCATTCTGGTCGCCGGCGGGGAGACCGTAGGCATTGAGCTGGGGAATGAACGAGAGCCGGTCCGGGAGGGTGAAGTTCCACACCGTCAGCCGCCCCGTGAGCGACCGGCCGGCGGCGCGGAGCTCGAGCGGATGGCCCCCGGCCGGCGCGTCACGCGGCACGTGGAGTTCGACGAACGTGCCGTTCACGGCGGCCGCAGGCGCGGCCGTGAGGCCGGCGGGCAAGAGCGGCCCGGCTGGCAAGAGCGGCCCGGCTGGCAAGAGAGGATCGACGACACCGGCGACCTCAGCGGCGGCGAACAGGGTCACCCGTGCCGGCCCCGCCGTGACACGCACCTCTCCCGGCGGTGACGGCACGAGGAAACCGATCGTCTCGCCGCGCGCCGCGGAAAGATCGAAGGTCGCCAGCGGCACCCCGAACTCGTCGCGCAGCTCGATCGCCGGCGGATGCCCTGCGGGTGCGGCCACCGCCGGTGGAAGCACAGCCGCCGGCGGCGGCACCGGCGGTGCCACGCCCGGTGGCGGCGGCGCGGGGGGGCCGTCGCCGACGACGATCGTGAAGAAGGGGCGCCGCGCGCGCGCCCCGTCGCGGCTGGTGAAGAAGCGGTTGGGGAAGGGCCGGGGGGTGAAGCGGTCGCCGTCACGGTCGTATTCGCTCCCCACGTCGTCGACGACGAGGAAGCCGTGCGACCGCCCCGCGGCCCGGGCCTCGATCACCACCGGCGCCACCGGGATCACCTGCCAGCCCGCGTCGTCGGGGGGGGAGGCGTCGCCGAATCCCCAGGGAATCCCCCGGGCCGCCAGCGACACGCTCGTGACGTCGGGCCCAGCGCCCCCCCAGCGGGCCACGCCGGTGCGCGCCCAGGCATACGACGCGGCCCCTTCGACACGCGCGTAGCCGGTGCCGCTGCCCTCCTCCCACTCGTCGGCCACCGCCGATACCGTCACACGCGACAGCGGCGTCGGGGTCTCGAGATGGAGATGGAGCGTCGCCGCCACGACCCGCTTTCCTTCGAGCGGCGCCGGGTCGATGTCGACGAGCGACATCTCCTGGAGCCCCTTGAGCTTGAGCTTGGCGGCGGCGCCGTTGTTGCCCTCGACCTCGGTGGGGTAGGCGGAGATCCAGGTGTCGCGGCTGACCGGGACGCGGATCGTCTCCACCGCCGCCGCGCCACGCGCACCGGCCAGTCCCACGGCGAGCCAGACCGCGAGCCCCGCGGCGCGCCACCGTGCCGAGCCCCTGTTCACGACCAACGACATCCGCGTTCGGTCACCCATGGCGAAGCCCCTCCGGTAGCTGGCCGTGGAAAAAGTCCTCCGGACGTTGTTCCACGAATGAACACTTCCGGTTTTCGCCGGTGCTATGCAACCGGGATCGCATCCATGCGATCCAGCAGGCTGTATTTTCCCCAGCCTGGTAGACCCGGTTCCGACCCACCCGCTCGCACGGGTGCCGCTGACTGGTGTACCCTCTGGCCCGGATCCCTGTCACGGAACCGCGCCGATGACGCCCCCCGCCCCCAGGCACCCGTGGAACGAACCCGACCGTGGATCGGCCGGCGGGCGAACGGCTCCCGGAGGGCCCGATGCGGTGCCCGCCCCACACCGCGGATGGCACGAGGATTCCGCCGCGATTCTCGTCGGGGGCTTGCTTGTGGCACTCGCCCTGGCGGTCGGGTGGCTGTGGCGCCCGCTGACGGGGGCCGACAGCCGGGCGGAACATCCCAAGGGCTGGCCCAATCCGCTCGCCGCCTCGATCAACAAGCCGCAGACCTGGGATGCCTCCCCGGCCGCGGCGTTTGTCGACCGGAAGGGCAAGCCGGTCACCATGGCGATCCTCCTCGGGTTGGGCTGGATCGTGGCGGTGAGCGCCGCCGGTGCGTGGCTCCGCGGCCAGAGAGTAACCGGGGTGCTGCCGGGGGCGGTCCTGCTCGCGCTCCTCGGCGGTCTGGCCTACCTCCTCGCCGCCCAGAAGGTGATCCACTTCTACAACCTCGAATACCCGCTCTGGGCCCTGCTGGTGGGGCTCGTGATCGGCAACACCGTGGGGGTGCCGCGCTGGCTGGCCCCGGCACTGCAGGGTGAGTACCTGATCAAGACCGGCCTCGTGCTGTTCGGCGCGGAGGTGCTGTTCAGCCGGCTCCTCGAACTCGGGCTCCCCGGCCTGCTGACGAGCTGGGTGGTGACGCCGATCGTGCTTGTCGTCACCTACCTGTTCGGCGTCCATGCCCTGAAGATCCCCTCGAAGTCGCTGTGCATGGTGATCTCCGCCGACATGTCGGTGTGCGGTGTCTCGGCCGCGATCGCCACCGGGGCGGCCTGCCGCGCGAAGAAGGAGGAACTGTCGCTGGCGATCGGCCTGTCGCTGGCGTTCACGGCGCTGATGATGGTGGCGATGCCGCCGTTCATCCGCGAGATGGGCATCGATCCGATCGTCGGGGGTGCCTGGCTGGGGGGCACGATCGACGCCACCGGTGCCGTCGCCGCCGCCGGCGAGATCCTCGGTCGCGATCTCGGCGACAAGCGCCCCGCCGAGGTGGCGACGACGGTGAAGATGATCCAGAACTCGATGATCGGCCTGATCGCCTTCGCCGTTGCGGTCTACTGGTCGGGATGGGTCGACCGCGGGGCCAGTCCGCTGCGGCGCTCGCTCGCGGCGGAGGCTTGGCTCCGCTTCCCCAAGTTCATCCTCGGCTTCGTCGCCGCGTCGATCGTCTGTTCGTGGCTGTTCACCCGCGGCGCCGGGCCGGCACTGTGGGTGGACGGGGCGATCGACGGTTTCACCGGCCGGCTGCGCGGCTGGCTGTTTTGCGTCGGGTTCGTCTGCATGGGACTGCAGACGGTGTTCCGCGAACTCGCTCCGGTGTTCGTCAGCGGGCGCCCGCTCGTCCTCTACGTGCTCGGGCAGGCGCTCAATCTCGCTCTCTCGCTGGCGATGGCGAGCCTGACGTTCGGCTGGCTGTTCCGCCAGGGGGGTGGGCCATGACCTCCGTCGTGCCCGCGGCGCCGCCAGGCATTGCGACCGGCGTGACGCGGCTCGCGACGGCGCTGGCGGTGATCGCCCTGGTGTGGCTCGGCCTGCTCCCGCGCCTCGGTGCGTGGGCACCGGTCGCTGGCCACATCCGGAGGATGGAGGAAGGGAGGATCAACACGGCGGCGATGGTCTACACCGAACTCGAGCGACTGCCGCTCCGTCCCGACTGGATCGGCGACGAACTCGCGCTCTGGCGGCTGCCCACCCTTTCCCGGGAGCACCGTTGACGATGGCCACCCCGCTCGACTGGGCGCGACTGCTGCGCCTGCCAAACCATGCCACCGCCGCCGCCGATGTCCTCGCCGGGTGGCTGGTGGTGAGCGGCGTCCGCGACCTCGGTTGGCCCCCCACGCCGGTCGGCCTGGCGATCGGGGCGGGGCTCGCCCTTTACGCGGCCGGCATGGTGCTCAACGACGTGTACGACGTCGATCTCGATCGGCAGGAGCGCCCCGATCGGCCGCTGCCGTCGGGGCGGATCGCTCTCGGCACCGCGGCCGTGGTGGGACAGGGACTCCTCCTCCTCGGTGGCCTCCTCGGCTGCGCGGCGGCCATCCTCTCGGGGCATCCGGCGGTGCTGCTCGTCACCGCGGCCCTCACTGCCGCAGTCTGGCTCTACGACCGCTGGGCGAAGGCCACCCCCTGGGGCCCGGCCGTGATGGGGCTCTGCCGGTCGCTCAATTGGCTGATCGGCATGACCGTGGCCGGCGGGCCGACCGAGGGTCACCAATGGCTGATCCCGATCGGGATGGGGCTCTACGTCGGCGGTATCACGCTCTACGCCCGCGACGAGGCGGGAAACAGCCGCGCCGCGACGCTGCTGTCGGGCGCGCTGGCGATGGCGGTGGGGCTGGCGCTCGTCGCTGCCCAGTCCGTGGAGACGGTCCGCTCCGGCGAAGCCGCGCCGTTCCTCGCGAACCGTTCGCCGGGGAACTGGGCCGCCGTGTGGGCGGTGCTGATCACGTTGCTCAGCCTGCGCAACGTGCTGCCCGTGATCGAGCCGTCGCCCGGTCGCGTCCAGGCAACCGTCGGCAATGCGATCATGGCGATCATCACGATCGACGCGATCATCGTCATGGGCCGCTGCGGGGAGACCTGGGGGATCGCGCTGCTTCTCCTTCTCGCCCCGTTCGCCATCGGCCGCCGCCTCGTCCCCCCCACCTGACACCATGCTGCCCGGCTACGGCACCAACTCGATCGGGGATCTGCCGCCGCTCGGCGCGTTGCCGATCCTCCGCGATCTCGGCTACCGCTCGCTGGCCCTCACGCTCGACCACCACACGCTCGACCCCTTCGCCGGTGACCTCCCGGCGGCGGTGGATCGCTGGCGCGACGCGCTCGCCGCCTGCGGCTTCGCCTGCGTGATCGAAACCGGCGCCCGTCACCTGCTCGATCCTCTGGTGAAGCACGAGCCCACGCTCGTCTCCGCCGACCCGGCGCGCCGGGCCCGCCGGGTCGATTTCCTCCGCCGCGCCATCGACATCGCCGCGGCGCTCGGGGCCGGGTGCGTGTCGCTGTGGGCGGGAGTGGTCCGCGACGCGGCTCCCGGGCCGGTCGTCTGGGAACGGCTGTCGAGCACACTCCGCCCGGTGCTCGACCATGCCGCGAGCCGTGGCGTGCGTCTCGCCTTCGAGCCGGAGCCGGGGATGTTCATCGACACGCTCGGCCGCTACGGCCAGCTGCTCGACCGCCTCGACGGTGCGCCGGGGCTTGGACTGTGCCTCGACACCGGCCACCTCGAGTGCATGGGGGAATGGCCGCTGGCGGAGCGCCTCACCCCCTGGGTGGAGCGGATCGTCACCGTCCATGTCGACGACTCGCTCCCCTGCGTCCACGAGCACCTGCCGCTGGGCAGTGGCTCGGTCGATTTCGGCGAAATCCTCGGCTGCCTCGCGCGGAGCGGCTACGGTGGCGGACTCCATGTGGAACTCCCCCGGCAGTCACACCGCTGGATCGAGGAGGCGCGGCACAGCGCCGCCTTCCTCGGATCGTTTCTCGGCACGCTTGCCGGATGACGTAGACTCCGGCCCATCACCCCGGAGCCCGCGACCACCATGCCTGCCGCAGCCACCCCCCCGCATGTCCTCGTCCTCTCGGTGCCCGGCCTGCGGCAGGAGGATCTGGCCCGCATGCCGACGGTCGCGGCCCTCGCCGCCGAGGGGGCCTGCGTGCCGCTCGCTCCCGGGTTTCCCGCCGTCACCTGCCCGGTTCAGGCCACGCTCACCACCGGCAGCGCGCCGGTGACCCACGGCATCATGGCCAACGGCCTCTACGACAGAGGCCGTCGACACCTGGAAATGTGGATCAGTCCCGACAGCGTGCACCGCGCGCCCCGGATCTGGGACCGGCTCAAGGCGGCGCGGCCCGACCTGCGGACTGCGGCCTGGTTCCTCCTCCAGAGCAAGCACGCCAGTGCCGACCTCGTCTGCCTGCCGGCGCCGCGGCACAACGCCGACGGCACCGAGACGATGTGGTGCCACACCAATCCCCCCGATCTGTATGCCGCCCTGCGCGAGTCGCTCGGCGACTTCCCTCTCCACCGCTTCTGGGGCCCGCTGGCCGGTATCGACTCGAGCCGCTGGATCATCGACAGCTTCCTTCGGGCCTCCCGCGAAGCGCCGCCGCACCTCGCGGTGGTCTACCTGCCGCACCTCGACTACGCTGCCCAGCGCTCCGGTCCCGACAGCCCGCCAGCGCTCGCCGCCTGTGGCGAACTCGATGCCGAGATCGGCCGCCTCGTGGAGGGCTTCGCCGCGCTCGTCGCCCCCGTCCGTCCGACCGTGATCGTGGCGGGTGAATACCGCATCCGGCCGGTGACGAAGGCGGTCCTCCCCAACCGCCTCCTCCGCGAAGCCGGGGTGCTGACCGTCGTCGGTACTCCGGCCGGCGATCTGATCGACATGGAGCGGAGCAAGGCCTGGGCACTGGCTGACCACCAGGTCGCCCATGTCTACCTGCAGCTCGGCCTCCCGCGCGGCGAGCGCGACGCGCTGGTGGAGCGGATCCACGAGCTGTTCGACGGCCGCCCCGGCATCGGCCGCGTGATCTCCGGCCGCGGCCTCGTGGAGGCCGGTCTCTCGGCCACGCCGGTGCCCGCCCTCACAAGCCGCTGTGGCGACATCGTGCTCGAATCGACCCGCGACGCCTGGTTCGCCTATCCGTGGTGGTTCGACGACGCCCGGGCGCCGTCGTTCGCGCGGACGATCGACATCCACCGCAAGCCGGGGTACGACCCGCTGGAGCTGTTCATCGACCGCACCGCACCGCCACCGACCGGGATGCCCTTCGCGATCCCGCTCAACCCGGCCATGGTGGCCGGCTCGCACGGTGCCGTCGACCCTGCCGCACCGCACGAGACGGTGCTCATCTGCTCGGCACCGGGAATCGTCGCCGGCACACCGCTGGCCGCGCCCGACGTCGCGGGGATCGTGCTCGGGCTGTTCAGCGCCGGGTGACCGGACAGTCCGGGCCATCCGGACCAGGCAGGTGGCTCACGGATCAGCGTGCCGAGCGGTTCGCGCTCACATCCACTCTGTCCTCAGGTCCACTCTGGAGCCGGCTCGATCGCGTCGGCGGGTCGCTTGCCGCAATCCACGCGCCCAGAGCCGGCCAGCCGGCTGGTTGCCTGCACCGTCATGTCGGCCTCGCAGGTGATCTGGCAGGCGAGCCGGAGCCCAGGCGTGCCCGCCAGCCCCTTGGCGGCGAGGACGTCGCGCTCGGCCTGCGTCATCCGTCCGGGTTCGCCGGCCACAAACGTGACCCGGCAGGTCGTGCATCGGCCCACGCCACCACAGGCGTGGAGTTGGTCGATGCCGCACTCGTCCACCAGGGCGTTCACGAGCCGCTTCCCCGCGGGCACCGCGAACGACCCCACCCCCGCGACAGTCAGCTCCGGCATCGGCTTTCTCCCAGGTATGAACACGTTGCGGACGCGGTGAACGCTCACCGCGTCCGCAGCAGATTCCGGCGGCCGACGGCCGCCGGCACGACGCCGCTCACTTGCGCGGCGCCTTCTCGTCGAGATTGGATGCCAGGTCGTCGGCACTGACCCCGCTCGGCACGCCGTCGAGCGGCACGTCGAGACCGGCCGTCCACACCAGCCCGTTGAGCATCAGCCGCCGGAAATCGTCGTTGGCCCAGTTGCGGTGGAAATGGGCGCCGGTGCAGCCGAAGCCCCGCCCCCCCCCTGGCCGCTCGTAGGCCCAAGCGAGGACCTCGCGAGATCCCTTGCCGGCACGGACGGTGGGGTTGTTGCTGTGGGGGCCGTCGGGCCGCTCCCGGGTCGCGTCGGGCGGCACGGCGGAGAGGATCGGCACCAGACCGTCGGTCGGCTCCTTGAACCGCATGTGGTAGTACCACTCGTCGTTGGTCTCGAACGGCATCACGCCGCGTGTGACCGGGTGATCCTTGGCAAGTTCGGTCTTTGCCAGGGTCCAGTGCGGATTCACCGACCAGTGGGGCTCGAAGTAGCCACCCATCCAGTTGAGGAACTCGGGCCCGCCCTTCTCCTTGGGCACCTCGACGGCATAGTGGAGGCAGGCGACCCCCACGCCACGCTTGGCGAGGGCGTCGATCTGGCCGAGGCGGTTGCTCTGCAGCACCGGGTGCCCGCCACCACCGTCGGCGAAGAAGAAGATCGCGTCGGCGTTGTCGAAGGCGGTCGGATCCTGCGGCCAGCCATCGGTGTGGGTGACGGTCACGAGGCGCTGCCCCGAGGCATCGAGGCATTTTTCCATGAGCATCGTGCCGGCGCGGAACTCATGCTCCCCCGGGCCGTGGCTGGCACGGCCGGCGACGAGGACGAGTTTCTTGCGGCCGTCGGCCAGCCGGGTGCGCTTCAGGTGGATGTCCTTGAACTCCACCTTCATCGGCGGTCCGGCATGGAGCTGGAGGGCGAGGATGCCCTCGGCCGAGCGCTTCTCCGCCTGCTCGTCGATCGTCTCCGACATCAGCTTCCCGTTGATGAAGTGGGAGAGCTTCGGTCCCTGGGCCACGATCCGGTATTCGTTCCAATCGCCCGCCTTGATCGCCTGCTGCAGCTCCTCCTTGGAACCGATCGCCTCGGCTTTCTTCGTGCCATCGCCGGCGATCGTCACGCGCTCGCCGCGCTGGGCGAGGATCCCGCGGCCGCGCTCCTCGTACTGGATGCCGGAGTAGGTCGGCCCGGAGTCGATGTCGGCCTGGTATCCGCCGACGACGAAGTCGCCGAGATCCTTGCTGCGGTACTGGATGCCGCTGTTGCCGCCGTTGATCCGGTAGGCGAGGCGGAGCTCGAAATCATCGAGCGTGCCCTGCCGCCAGATGAGGAACGTGTTGCCCTTGGTGGGCTTGTCGGCGGTCGTCTGGCCGACGATCGCCCCGTCCTGCACCGACCAGAACTCCGGCTTCCCTTCCCAGCCCTCGAGGGAGGTGCCGTTGAAGATCGGCACGAAGCCATCGGCCTCGGCGGCTACGACGAGCCCAGGCCGCGACACGAGCGCGACGCTCGCCACCGCCAGGAGGACCGCCACCACGCCAGGGCGCGACCGGCTGGGGGACGACACGGATCGACAACGGGCAGTCACCACGGCGAACCTCCGCTCGGAAGGATCGCGGAGGGATCGACCGTCGCTCACCCCCGCGCGGCCCGGAGTATGACACGGGCCGCAGCGGAGTTTCCAGCCGCCGAACAGGGTGGGAGGCGGGGGGCCAGGGAACGGCGCGCTCCCGGGGGCGATCACCGGCTGCCGGGGCCGGCGAGGCTCGTGGCGTCGAACGACTCGCGGTCGAGCCCCATCATCTCCAGGAAGCGGTTGAGCCCGACCACCCGCACGCCGAGCCGACGGGCCTCGGCCAGTTGCTTCTCGCGCCGCTTCTCGTCGGCCGGGCGCCACCCGGAGTTCTTGTCGAGACCGGCGGCAGTGATCCGCGGCAGGCCGCCGTCGACCACCAGCGCTGTCGCCGGGGTGACGGTCGGCTCCACCCGGCCGCCGAACCGTTCGACCAGACCCGTCAGCGTGTCCTGATCCTGGCCGGCGTCGCGGTCGACCTGCATGAAGCCGACGAACACCGTCTCGAGCGTCTGCCCCGGCGTCCACAAGCTCGTGGCGACACCGTCGCCGGTGAGGATCGGGTTGCGGGCCGACTGCTTGCGGATCCGGGCGCGGGCCACCGACGGGCCCTCGAGGTCGATCACCTCGATGACCGCCTTCCGCGAACCGATCGGCGGCTGCGGATCGGCGGGGTCGAAGACGTTGAGGACGAGGCCACGCGGCAGGGTGGCGGTGGCACCGACGTCGATGAGGACGGAGCGATCGAGCTCGTTGACGGCGAGCACGCGGCCGTCGAAGCCGTCGATCCGGTCGTCCTGCGGCGTGGCGGCGAGCACCTGATCCTGGAGCGCCCGGTCGGCCACGCGCAGGTCGGCGAGGACCTCGTTCTGGAGGGCCAGCGAGCGCTCGCGGTCACGCAGCTCCTCGAAGACCGTCGTTATCCGCTCCTCGGGCGACTGGGCCTTGAACTTCGTCTGCCGCTCCGGGGAGAGGAAGCCGCCCGCCTTGGCGATCTCCTCGACGACGAGGTTGAAGCGGTCTGCCGCGGCATTGGACTTCTTGAGGCTGTCCTGCAGGTTCTTCACCAGCTGCTCGTATTCGCCGCGGTTCTCGTTGAACTGCTTCCGTTCCGCCTCGGCGTCGGCCTGCTGCTTGGCGAGGAGCTGCTCGAGCTCGTTCTGCCGGTTGTGCGAGTCGGTCAGGGCCTTGTCCTTGCCCTGCTCCATCGACGACTTCTCCGCGTTGAGGTTCTTCAGCGCCTCGTCCTTGCTCTTCACCGCGGTGAGGAGCCAGTCGGAAAGCTTCGTGTAGGCCTTGGAGTCGTCGCGGTAGTCGCCGAACTTCTTCTCGAAGGCCTCGGTCGTCTCCGTCTCGATGTCGGCGACCGCCTTGTCGTCGGGAAAACCGAGGATCTGGAGCAGTTTGGCGCGGTCATCCTGCGCCTTCTGCATGTCGGACCGGGCCTTGGTCGCGTCGGCTTGGGCGACCTGCGCCGCGGCGGTGGCGTCGGTGCCGCGGCGATAGAGCAGGTAGGAGGTGACCGCGAGCACGAACGTGAGCATCACGAACGTGATCAGCGCGATCGTCAGCGACTGCGAAACCGAGGTGCGGTTGGCGGCCATGTTCGACTGGATCCCCCGTTGCCGTGCGTCCCTGCAGGCCGGTGCCGCCCGTATCGGGAGGCCTGGCCGGTCCGTCGACCACGCGGGCAGACGAACCACCGGGGGTCCATCGTCGGCCGCGTCAGGCCGTCTTCACAGCCTGACCGATCGTGACGGCTGTGTCGAACAGGCGGTTCGTGCCGCCGGAGGGGAGGCCGAGCGCGGCGAAATCGACCCGCGTTCCCAACCGAGCGGCCTCCCTGCCGAGGATGGCCACGGCGGTGGCGCGGACGAGCCCTGGCCCGTCGTCGACGACCGTACCGGAGCGGACCGCCGCGAGCAGCTGATCCATCCCGGCCTGATAGCGGGTGCCGTCGGCTCTTCCAGGGCCGCCATCGACATCCCCCTGCCTGTCAACCACGGTCCCCGTCAAGAGGTCGGCGACGCCGTGGCGGCCATGGACCGTCTCGTGGGGGAGGGCGTCGCCCGTGCCGTCGCGCCGGCAATGCAGATGGAGCATGGCGCCCGAGGCGAAGTGATAACGGACCGCCAAGCCGTCGGTGACGTCGCCAATCGACCACTTGTCACGGTGGCCGGACCGCACGCGGCCGGTGGCCCAGACGGGAACGGTGTCACCGAGGGCCCACAACGCCTTGTCAATCGCGTGAACCTGCCGTTCCACCAGCGGTCCGCCACCGAGATCGGCAAACGAGATCCAGTTGCGCTGCCGCCATTGGGCCGCCGTCATCCCGGCGCCGAGAGGCACGCGCCACGGGAGCCCCGACGGTGCGACGAGGATCAGCGATCGCGGGGCACCGATCGCCCCAGCGTGGATCCGATCGATCACCGCGGCCGTGGCGGCATCGCGGCGGAAGGCGAGGCCCGAAACCACGACGAGCGCGCGGCTTCGCGCCTCGGCCAGCGCCCGTGCCGAGCGGCTGCAGCCCGCGGCATCGACCGCCACGGGAGCTTCGCAGTAGACATGGCACCCCGCGGCGACCGCCGCCTCCAGTTCGGCCGGCCGGCAGACCGGGGGTGTGGCCAGCAGAATCAGGTCGATGCCGGCGGCGATGACACCGGCACAGGCATCCTCGCCCACGACGCGAACAGGCTCATGCCGCGGGCCGGGATGCCGCCCGGCGGCGACTCCCGCCACGGCAGCGGCGGCGACCTCCACCTGGTCGGCGAACAGGTCGCCGAGGGCGACGATCTCGACACCCGGATCGGCGGCGAGCGCCTGGAGCGCGGCGCCGGTGCCGCGGCCACCGCAGCCGACCAGCCCGACGCGGATCCGTTCACGTCCCGTGATGCCGGCGGCGCGGGCACCCCCCGTGATGCCGGCGGCGCGGGCGGTCTGGCTCCCCGCGACCATCAGGCCACTCCCCGCCGCGAGGCTTCCCCCCGCATGGATGAACCGGCGGCGCGACGGCAGGCTGGGACGGGGCGACATGGTATGGCTCCTCGCGGGGGATCCGGCGGCTGGTGCCGGCGCCGTACTGTAGCAGCCGGAGGCGGCGCGGGCGCCGTCCGAGCGGTCACCGCAGGCGGGCGACGAACCGGGCCAGCGGGTCCTCGAAGGCCTCCGGCTCGGCGCCGAAAGCGGCGACGAAGTCGGCCCGCCGCTGCTCGGGAGAGTCCTCGGCCAGCGGGGGCTTGGCGGCGATGATCTCTAGGTAGCGGACGTAGTCGGCCTTGCGCGTCTGAATCAGGAACGCCGTCAACGCCCAGCCTCCGGCATAGGCATCGAGGGCGGTGTCGGGATGTCGGAACGAGCCGTCGTCGGTGACGATCGGTCCCAAGCGGCCCGGGCGGGCGGAGGCGAGGAAGCGCTCCGCCCGCGGCCGGTTCACGCCGCCGATGCCACGCCACCCGCGCCCCGACGCGAGGTCAGGGGTCTCGAAGTAGGCGGCCACCCCCTCGCTGACCCACAGCGGCACGGGCGCCAGCCGGCGGTGAAGGCCCGAGTTGAAGGCCATCTGGTGAGTGGCCTCGTGGATCAGCGTGCTCACCAGACCGGTCGCCTCGGGGCTGGCGAGGATCTCCAGTCCTGCCCGGCCGGCCGATCCACCGCGTCCACCGGGACCATCGCGACCGGTGAGATCGAACGTCGTGACGCGGTTGGAGAGGAGGTTGTAGTAGCCCACCACGCGATCGGCGGCCGCCCCGAGATCACCGGCGGCGAAGGCCTCGTAGCGTTCCCGGTCGGCGAACACCACCACCACCAGCGGTCGCTGCGGCCCCGCGAGGTCGAGACCGGCCTGGCGCCAGAAGTTGACGAACGCATCGTGGAGCCGCTCGAAGAGGCTGGCGCACCACTGGGCGTAGCCACGCGAGGTGTCGTAGCAGACGACGTAGTGTTTCGTGATCACGACGTCGAAGCCCGCGGGCAGTTCCG
Organism: Planctomycetaceae bacterium; assembly: GCA_005791575.1. Classification (GTDB taxonomy): domain Bacteria; phylum Planctomycetota; class Planctomycetia; order Pirellulales; family UBA1268; genus F1-20-MAGs016. The sequence goes on along the minus strand of SXWA01000179.1, from coordinate 10,218 downwards.
CGAGCACCCGCTTCGCCAGGTCTCTCGCGGCGAGCGGCTCGGGGGGCGTGTCGAGCGTGTCGCGGGCTGCGATGACGTCGGGCTGGACCAGTTCCAGCCGCCCATCCGCGCTTTCGACGAGCGCCCCGCCATCGGCTGCCTCGACGAGCAGTTCACCCTCGACTGGCCGTGGCCCCTCGTCGCTCCTCACGAGCAACCGGACGCGCTCCCGCGGCGGATCATCCACTGTTTCCGGGCCGCGGGCCGGCGCGGCGACAGCCACCAAAACGACGAGACCGGATCCCCACAGGCACCACGTCTTACCCAGAGCACCGCCCCCTGCAGGATGGCCCACGCCCCGCCACCAGAATCGCGACTGATCTGGTTCCACCGGAAGGTCCCCTGTACGGTCCCCGTCCCCGCACCGCTCCATCGGCACGATTCTCCCGCCATGACGACTCCGCTGCCAAAGGACCGCGCCGACCGCCCCTCCCGCCGGGGCCGCGCCCTGCTCCGTGTATTCATCGTATTCATCGCGGTGCTCCTGCTGCCCGCGTCGAGCGGCTGCTCGGGCGGACGCCCCTGGCAGAAGCTCGACTGGCCGTGGCGCGACAGGGAAAAGGCAGCCCGGCTCGCCGAACGGTACGGCACGACCGCCAACCAACGGATCGAGGCGATCCGCGAGCAGGCCCGCGCGGCCCGCGGAGCCGGCCCCGATCGCCAACTGGCTTTCACGCAAGACCTCACGCGCCGCGTCCTCGAGGAGCATGATCCCCGGGTGCGCTGCGAGATCGTCTCCGAGGCCGCCGCCTTCGACACCCCCGGCGCCGCCTCGATCTGCCGCGGGGCGCTGCAGGATCCCGACCAGCGGGTGCGGATCCGCGCCTGCGAGGTCTGGCGGACGCGCGGCGGACCGGACGCCGTCGTCCTCCTCACCGCGCGGTACCGGGCCGACACCGATCTCGACGTCCGCCTCCGCGCCCTGCGGATGCTCGGCGAACTCCGCGATACCACCGCGATCCCGGTCCTCGCCGAAGCCCTCGAGGATCCCGATCCGGCCGTGCAGTACCGCGCGGTCGCCGCCCTCAAGGAAGTCAGTGGCCGCGACCTCGGCAACGACGTCAACGCCTGGCGCGCCTGGGCCGCCGACCCGGCCGCAGAGCGGTCGGAGGTGTCGATCGCGGAGCGGTTCCGTCAGCTCTTCTGACGCCATCCTTCTGAAGCGATGCGCTTCCGCGCGTGGCGCGATCCCCCACAGCGGAGGATCACCCGCGCCATCCCCGGCACGGTCTCCCTGCGCGGACCACCACCCTTCATCGGCAACGTCGACCGGGCCGGATGTACCCGGGCGGCAACCTGGTGAACGTGGGTGGAGAACCGGCGCCGTGGCAACGATCCACGGCTCGGGCCGGCCGATATCGCCTGCACCGATATCAGCCCAACTCCGGCCCCGCCGCCGGCTTCCCCCCGAGACAGTCGTGTCGCGCAGCCGTCCGAATCTGATCCGCCTCGCCTACGCCGCGGCCGGCGGTGTCCTCCTGCGGTGTCGGTCCCGTGGTTGGATCATCCTCGCCGTCGCCGGCGGGCTGGTGGCAATGACCACCGTCTGGGCGGCGCCGGCGGGCAGTCGCAACGGTGGGCGCCGGCTGTTCGAGGCCTTCGGACGCAAGTCGAACGACACGCCACCGCAGGCGTTCATCGCCGCCCCCACGCCACCTCCGCTGACGGTCGTCGCGCCGAAGCCGATTGAGACTCCGGACGAGCGCGCTGTCGATCCCGCCACGCCGCCGGCAGTTCCCACGCTGCCGACCACCTGGGGTGAGGCGGTCGACACGCTCGCGGCCCTCCGTGAGACCGCGATGCAGGTCGGCATCGCCGCGATCTCCTCCGGCACGACCCCGGCTGCCGCGAAGCCGACCGTGCCGACGGCGACGACCACGACGGTGGCCTCCGGGAGCACCGCCACCGTCGCACCGCCACCGCGCGTGATCCCGGCAGGCAGCGCCGCCCCCCCGCCGGCCACGCAGCGCATGGCCCGCCTGCGGCAACGGATCGCGCAGACGCTCGCCACCTACCAGCGGCGGCCGCTCAACACCGCCGCGCACACCCCCTGGGAGGTGATGCACGGCTTCATCGCCTTCGGCATCCCGACGAAGGTCCGGGTCGGTGGGCCGGGTGGCGACCTCGTCAATTCGATCGGCTGGATGAACATGGGGGGGCGCTGCCGAGGCCAGGTGATGCTCGGCACCGACGGCGAACGGCTGGTGGCGATGCGCGGGGTTGGGGTGCAGGGGCACGCCGCCCAGTACCTGGCGATCCTCGCCCAGTGCCGCGTCGCCCTCAACTCGCCGATCACGCTGCAGTCGCGGTCGTTCACGGTCGCCGATCTCGTCGCCGAGGAGCAACTCGCCTGCCGTGCGGGCACCGAACTGACCTTCGCGCTCATCGGGCTGGCCCATTACCTGCCCACCGACAGCGTGTGGACCGCCCGCGACGGCGGCGAATGGTCGCTGGAGCGCCTCGTCGCCGAGGAGATCGAGCAGCCGATCCGCGGTGCCCCCTGCGGCGGCACCCACCGTCTCTTCGGGCTTGCCTACGCCTGCCAGCGGCGCGTGCGGGCGACCGGTGGGCTTGACGGCCACTACCGCCGGGCGGATCAGTTCGTGCGCGACTACCAGGACTTCGCCCTGACGAAACTGCAAAACCGTGACGGCTCGTTCAGCACCGAATGGTTCAAGTATCCCGCCGACCGCGAAGACGACATCGATCGCAAGGTGCAGACGACCGGGCACATCCTCGAATGGCTCGTCGGCTCGCTCGATCAGCAACGCCTCTACGAGCCGCGGGTGATGGCGGCCGCCGAGTTCCTCTCCGCCGCGCTGCTCCGCGAGCCCTCGCGCGAGTGGAAGATCGGTCCGCTCGGGCATGCGCTCCACGCGCTCACGATCTACCAGGAGCGGGTCTGGGGGGTGGTTCTGCCCGGCGGGATTGCCGCCTTCCAGGGTCCGATGAAGGCGATCGATGCCACCACGGCTCGGCAGCCCAGCGGCGGGCGCACGATCCGCTGACGAGGCGGCCCAGCGGTCTGCGCCGCTGCTCGAACCGGGCCCCGGTCCTTGAACCTCGGCAACGGGCTCCGTAGGCTTCCCCGGCGGTCCCTCATCGGTGGGCACCGCACCGGGGATCGGTCGATGGCACCCGCCTCACGTCAGCCGCAGTGGGAACAGCTTCTCGATGAGGCGGTGCGCCTCTGCGTCGCGACCGGCTCCGATGCCGTGCTCGTGCTGGCGGAGGAGCCGCTCGACTGGCAGCAGATCCGCGACATCGCAGCCGGGATGCCGGTGCTGGTGGCGGCCGACGACGAGGCCCATCTGGCGGGCGCCGCCGAGGGGGGCCTGTCGAAGGTGCTCCTCGACGTAGCCGGACTCCCCGTGCAGGAGCGGCTCGCCCAGGCCCTGCTCGAATGCGTGGCGGCGGAATTGATCCCGCCGCAGGCGCAGGTGGTGGCGGTCTACAGCGGATTCGAAGCGGGCACGATCGACTCGGTGAGCGTCCTCAAACTCGAGGAGCACCTCGGCCAACTCACCAGTCGCGATCTCCGCAACCTCGAGACGAAGGTGCCGCTCGAGACCCTCAAGCTCGTCGTCGACGTCGCAGTGGAGATCGGCCGCGAGGGGCGCGAGGGGAAGCCGGTGGGCACGCTGTTCGTCGTCGGCGACACGCGCAAGGTGCTCCAGTCGAGCCACTCGACAGGTTTCGATCCCGTCCGCGGCTACGCCCGCGGTGAGCGCAACCTCTCCGATCCACGCGTCCGCGAGGGGATCAAGGAGATCGCCCAGCTCGATGGCGCTTTCATCGTCGGGCCCGACGGCACGGTGGAGGCGGCCGCCCGCTACATCGACGCCTCGGCGGAGAACGTCTCGGTGGCGAAGGGGCTCGGCGCCCGCCACTGGGCGGCGGCGGCGATCACCCGCCGGACGCGCTCCGTGGCGGTGGCGGTGAGCGAGACCAATGGCACCGTCCGCCTGTTCCAGAACGGCGAGGTGGTTCTCCGCATCGAGCCCTTCCGCCGGGCGATGAAGTGGAAGGACTTCGAGTACGAACCGCCGGCATCGAGCGACTGACTACCGGACCGGCGGCTCATTCTGTCAACGCCACTTCCACGCCGGTTTGCTCTGCCGATTCCACGCAGGCCATCATCACCCGCTGGATCGCCAGCGACACCGCCGGCCAGCGCGGGTCGGGAACGCCGCCGATCACCACCTGCGAGAACGCGCGGAACAGGTTCGTCTCCTGCGCCGTGGAATGGGAGCTGGCGAATTCGGCGACCGCGATCCGGCGGTCATGACGCTCCATGTCGAAGCGGCAGACGTCGTTCACGAACGCGGGCTGCGAGACGGTGAACTCCACCTCGTTGCCGACGTACGGGAGGACGAAGTCGTCGAGCCGCACGCTGCCCCGTGATCCGCCGACCGACACGAGCTGCTGGTTGGCCATCCGGAACGACGTGAAGAACGACGCCGACACCCCCGCGCCGTCGTCGAACAGCAGTTCGCCGGAGAACTCCACCGGCACCGGCGCCCCGCCGCGGGTCGAGGCTCCCGACCGCAGCAGCCGACCGGTGACCCGGGTGGGGAGACGGTGGTGCATCACCCAGAGGATCATCCCGATCGTGTACCAGCCAAGATCGCCCAGGCAGCCGAGCGGCTCGAGTTCGGCGTCCATGCGGATGTTGGCCGTCGCGAAATCGTCGGGGGCGTTGAAGGTGAATTGGCTGACGATCCGACGGATCTCGCCGATCGTGGCGGGGTCGTCGAGAACCGCCCGGAGCGGCTCGAGCCGGCGGCTGTGCATCCACATCACCCCGTCCATGAACTGCACGTTGGAGGCGGCGCAGGCGGCGACCATGCTCTCCAGTTCAGCGACACTGGCGGCACAGGGCTTCTCGCAGAGCACGTGCTTCCCCGCGCGCGCCGCCTCGACGGCCCATTGCCAGCGGAGTGCCGTGGGGAGGGGGATGTAGATGGCGTCGATGTCCTCGCACGCCAGCAGCTCCTCGTAGGAGCCCATCGCCCGCGGCGGCGGGTCGAGCGGCACGGTCGACTGGCACCCGGCGATGAACGCCCGGGCACGGTCGCGATCGCGGCTGGCGACGGCGACCAACCGGGAGTTGCCGGCGTTGCGGATGGCCAGCCAGTTTTTCCGGGCGATCGCCGCCGTACCCATGATGCCGTAGCGGCAGACTGTCGGGGGCATGTCTCGTTCCCTTTGGGGTGGAGCGCGGGTTTGTACCACACCGGCGGCGGCGGCACAGCGCACGGCCCGCCCGCCGCTATGCTGACGGGGACCCGATGACCGCCTCCCACCCCACCACCACCGATCCTGATCTCACCGGCCGAACGGTCTGGGTCATCGACACGCTCTCCCGGGTCTACCAGCGGTTTCACGCGGTGCCGGAGATGTCGAGCCCGTCGGGCACGCCGGTCAACGCGGTCCACGGTTTTGCCGAGGACCTGCTCAACATCCTCCAGAAGCGGAAGCCCGACTATCTGTTCTGCGCGATGGACGCGCCGGGACCGACGTTCCGGCACGAGAAGCAGGCCGACTACAAGGGGACACGGGCCGAGATGCCCGCCGACCTCGTGCCCCAGATCGGGCTCGTCCGCGAGCTCTGCGCGACGATGGGCATCCCCTGCCTCGAGTGCCCCGGCTACGAGGCCGACGACATCCTCGCCACGTTTGCTGCCCGTGTCACCGCCCGCGGTGGCCAGGTGGTGCTCGCCACCTCCGACAAGGATGCCCGCCAGCTCCTCTCCGACCGGGTGCGGATCCTCAACCTGCGCACCGACGCGATGCTCGGGCCCGAAGAGCTCCGCGCCGAATGGGGCGTGCGGCCCTCACAGGTGGTCGATTGGCTGGCGCTCGTCGGCGACAGCGCCGACAACGTCCCTGGCGTGCCCCTCATCGGCCCGAAGGCGGCGACCGATCTCCTCACCACCTTCGGTGACCTCGACACGCTCCTCGCGCGCTGCGGCGAGGTGGCCGGGGCGAAGAAGCAGGAGAACCTCCGCACCCATGCCGACGTCGCCCGCTCGAGCCGCGAGATGATCCGCCTGCGCAGCGACGTGCCGGTCGAGATCCCGTGGGACGAGGGGCGGCTCCATCTCCCCGACGGCGAGCGCCTCGGCCAGTTCTTCGAGTCGCTCGGATTCCGGCGGCTGCTCGGGGTCGTCCGCCGTGTCGCTCCCGCGGCACCGCGACCGCCGGTCCGTGAGGGAAAGGCTCCCGATCGGCAGGGGCAGTTGTTCGGCAGCCCCGATCCCCCCCCGACCACCGTCCCCCCGCGCACGGGAGAGGTCGTCGGTTCGCTCGTCCCCGCCGACGATGCGGCCCTCGCCGCGCTCGTCGCCAGACTGCAGGGAGAAGGTGATCTCGCGGTCGCCGTCGCCCTTCCCAAGGGCGCCACCCGGTTGGCCATGCCGCTGGGGCTGGCCCTGGCGTCGGCGGCGACCTCCGTCTGGATCGACGGGCCACTGCTCACCGGTGCGGGTGCCGGCCGCCGGGCCCTCGCCGCGCTGCTCGACGATGCGGGGGTCGGCAAGCAGGGGCATGACCTCAAACGCCAGGAGGTCGCCCTCCGCGCTGCGGGCCTCGGTCTCCGCGGTGGCCGGTTCGACACGATGCTCGCTGGCTACCTGCTCCACGCCGGCCGCCGTGACTTCCCCCTGGAATGGCTCGCCCGCGCCACCCAGGGCGGCGGTGCGGCGCTCCCGGACGACGACGCCGACTCCGAGGCGGCGCCTGCCGATCACCCCGGCACCGCGGCCGCCGCCGTGGCGGCCTGCCGCTCGATCCGCGATCTCGTGACGCTCCTCGCCGCGCGGCTCGACGACCTCGGCCTCCGCCGGCTCCACGACGAGGTGGAGCTGCCGCTCGCCTCGCTCCTCGCCGAGATGGAGGTCCATGGCATGCGGATCGAAGCCGCGGCCCTGGGGCGGCTCTCCGGCCGCTATGCGGAACGCCTCGGGGAACTGGAGCACGAGATCCACGCGCTGGCCGGCCATCCCTTCGCGATCGCCTCGCCGATCCAGGTCCGCGGCGTGCTGTTCGACGAGCTCGGCCTCCCGGTCGTGAAACGGACGAAGACCGGTGCCAGCACCGATGCCGAGGTCCTCGAGGAACTCGCCCCGCTCCATCCGCTGCCACGGCTCCTGCTCGAGCACCGTCGGTTCGCCAAGCTGAAGAGCACCTACGTCGACGCCCTCCCGCTGCTGGTCGAACCCGCCACCGGCTGCGTCCACACGACGTTCAACCAGACGGTCGCCGCCACCGGGAGGCTGTCGTCGAGCGATCCGAACCTGCAGAACATCCAGATCCGCACCGCAGAGGGGCAGCAGATCAGGGCGGCCTTCCTTCCCCGGCACCCCGGCCACCGGTTCGTCGCGGCCGACTACTCACAGATCGAACTGCGGATCCTCGCCCATCTCTCCGGCGACGCCGCCATGAGGAAAGCGTTCGCGTCGGGGGCCGACATCCACGCCAGTACCGCCGCGGCGGTGTTCGGCGTGCCGGAGACGGGCGTCACCGCGGAAATGCGCCGGGCGGCGAAGGCAGTGAACTTCGGCATCCTCTACGGCCAGAGCGCCTTCGGCCTCGGCAAGGCCCTGGGCATTCCCCAGGCCGACGCGGCGACGTTCATCGCCGCCTATTTCCGCACCTTCGCCGGCGCCGAGGCCTTCATGGACGACTGCCTCGACCGCTGCCGGCACGACGGCCACGTGACGACGATGCTCGGGCGACGGCGGACGATCGACAAGGTCCGCGACCGGAGAGCCCGGCGGACCGCGGCCGGGGTCTTCAGCCTCACCCTCCCCGAGCGCACGGCGGTGAACACCGTGGTCCAGGGATCGGCCGCCGACCTCATCAAGCTGGCGATGCTCCGGGTCCGGCGGCGGCTCGACACGGTCTCCCGGGAGGCGGCGATCGTCCTCCAGATCCACGACGAACTGCTCCTCGAGGTGCCGCCAGACGATACCGACGCCGTGGCGGCGGCGTTGGTGGAGGAGATGAAGGGGGCGATGACGCTCGACGTGCCGCTGGTGGTCACGGTTCACTCCGGCCGCACGTGGGCGGAGTGCGAGAAGGGGTGACAGGGGCGTTGCGCGCGGGGGGCGGACCATGCCGGTGGTGGGGCTGACGGGATTGATCGGCGCGGGCAAGTCGACCGTCGCCCGGCAGTTCGGCGACCTCGGCGCCATCGTGGTGGACGCCGACGCCATCGCTCACCGTGTGCTCGACGAACCGGCGCTGCGCGCCGCCGTGGCCGCGCGATTCGGCCCCGGGGTGATCGCCGCCGACGGCGCCGTGCGCCGGGGAGCGTTGGCGGAACGGGTGTTCGGTCCCGATGCCGCGCACGAGGCGGCCCTCACCGACCTCGAGGACCTGGTGCATCCCCCGGTCCGCGCGCGGATCGCAGCGGCGGTGGCGGAGGCGTTCGCGGCACCGCGGGGCACGCGACCACCGGTCGTGGTCCTCGACGTGCCCCTGCTGGCGCAGTCGGGGTTCGGGGCACGGTCCGACATGGTGGTGATCGTGACCTGCGCCGAGGGGCTCCGCCGGGAGCGACTGGCGGCGCGGAAGCTGTCGTCCGGGCAGCAGGCGGCGCGCGAGGCTGCCTGGCAACGGGCGTTCGCCCGGGCCGGTGCCGGGGCGTGGCCCGTGGAGCGGACGCGTACCGTGGATACCTCCGTGGGGTTGGCGTATACTCTCAATCAGGTCGATCGGCTCTGGTCCGAGCTTGTCGGGGGCCTCCCCGCAGGAAGGCCGGCAGAGGGCGTTTCACCGGAGTGATGTCCGGAGGATCCGCTGACCGGATGCACCATTGTGCGGCGGATTCACTTTGCGGTGGATCCGACTTTCAATGGTTCCGATTTGAATGGTTCTGCGGCGGGTCCGGCCCGTCATGAGCCGATCGCCCTCCCGCCACGATCTCATCCGCGTCCCCACCGGCCCGTGACGTCGCGTCATCGGCCTCCGCCGTCTCCGGCCCTGCCCTGACATCGGGTTGCCGACCCATCGCGCCCCCAGAGGTCGCGCCCCGCCTGCCCACCCCGAGGTGCCCGTTGTCAGCCACCGATCCCGACACCGACGCCGGGCACCTCGACGACGAGCCGATGTCGCTCGCCGAGGAGATCGCCGCCGAGGTCCGCGACGCCGAGGCGGGCAACCGCGAGATCTCCGTCACCGCCCACTACGACGCCCTCAAGAAGGGCGACACGCACATCACCGCCCTGCAGAAGATGAGCATGGCGGAACTCATCGAGCTGGCCCGGCGCGAGGAGGTGGGCGACATCACCGGTGTCCCGAAGCACGAGTTGGTGTTCCGCATCCTCAAGGAACGGGTGAAGCTCAACGGGCTGATGTTCGGTGAGGGCACCCTGGAGATCCTCCCCGACGGATTCGGCTTCCTCCGCAGCCCCGACTACCACTACCTCTCCTGCCCGGACGACATCTACGTGTCGCCCAGCCAGATCCGCCGCTTCGGTCTGCGCAACGGCACGAGCGTCGCCGGGCAGATCCGACCGCCGAAGGAGAGCGAACGCTACTTCGCCCTGCTGCGCGTGGAGGCGATCAACGGCGAGGATCCGGGGAAGCTCTCGACGCGCGTCTTCTTCGACGACCTGACACCACTCCACCCCGACCGCCGGATCGTCATGGAGACGACCCCGGAGGAGGTCGCGATGCGGGCCGTGGACCTGATCGTGCCGATCGGTTTCGGCCAACGCGGCCTGATCGTCAGCCCGCCGCGGGCCGGGAAGACGATCCTCATGCAGAAGATGGCGCGGGCGGTGCTGACCAACTATCCCGAGGCCTACGTCTTCATGCTCCTCATCGACGAGCGACCGGAGGAGGTCACCGACATGGAGCGGCAGGTGAAGGGCCCATCCTGCGAGGTGATCAGCTCGACGTTCGACGAAAACGCCGCCCGCCACATCCAGGTGGCCGAGATGGTCATCGAGAAGGCGAAGCGGCTCGTGGAGTACGGCCGCGACGTCGTCATCTTCCTCGACTCGATCACCCGGCTCGCGCGGGCGTGGAACTCGGAGGTGCCCAACTCCGGGAAGATCCTCTCCGGCGGCGTCGACGCCGCGGCCCTGCAGCGCCCCAAGCGGTTCTTCGGCAGCGCCCGCAAGGTGGAGGAGGGGGGATCGCTGACGATCATCGCCACGGCGCTGGTGG
>SXWA01000020.1 GCA_005791575.1 Planctomycetaceae bacterium | reverse complement strand
TACCGTCCATGCGGACAGTCGTTTAGTTGAAAGAGACCCAGCCGGCGCCTTGGTTCTCGGCGGCAGCTTGGTTCTCGGCGGCAGCCCGACGGGAACAGGCCACTGGTCGAAGACCCGCAGGCCAAGACGAGACGAGCACAAGGACGAACAGGGACGGCCGCAGACGGCACGGGGCGATGGCCGCAGGCGGCACAGGGCAATGGCCGCAGGCGGCACAGGGCAATGGCCGCAGGCGGCACAGTGCAAGCGCCCGGGGAGACGGGCAAGAAGGGGCAATGGCCACTGCATTCAAGGCATGGGCGGCGTTCCTCGTCATCGCCATCGTCTCGGCGGCGGCGGACCTCGTGTCGAAGCAATGGTTGTTCCGTTGGCTGGGAATGCCGGGTGACAAGCCCGGGTTCCTGATCGTTCCCGGCGTGCTGTCGCTGGAAACCAATCTCAACGAGGGGGCGTTGTTCGGCCTGGGGCAGGGGATGGGGGTCCTGTTTGCGACGATCTCCGTCGTGGCGATCATCGGCATCCTCGTGATCATCGCCCGGCCGGCCACCCACGCCGATCCGCGCCTCCTCGGCGCCTTGGGGCTCATCACCGGCGGCATCGTCGGCAATCTCTACGACCGGCTCGGTCTGGCTGGGCTGGTGTGGCGTGAACCGGCCACCCGGGCCGGCACGCCGGTGATCGCGGTCCGCGATTGGATCCATTTCCGAATCGACGGTGTGATCGATTGGCCGGTCTTCAACCTCGCCGACACCTGGCTCGTGGTCGGTGCCGCGGTGCTGCTGGTGATCTCCTTCCGACCAACGCCGGGCGAGCCCTGCCGGGGGACGGATGGCGGCGCTGCCGACGCCCCACCGCTGCCACCGGTGGCGGGGCAGACGCGGCCGACGGGTGCGCAGTCGTCGGGGCGGCCATCATGACCCGATCGGAAGATGTCGCCGCCGACAGCGGTGCGCCCGCGCGCCTTGCCGCCGCGCTCGAAGCCGTTCGCGCCGCCGCCACGATCACCCTCCGCTGGTTCCGCGATCCGCACCTCGAGGTCGACACGAAATCGGACCGGTCACCGGTCACCGCAGCCGATCGTGCGGCGGAGATGCTCCTCCGCGAACGACTCCTGGCGGCCTTTCCCGGGGATGGGTTTCTCGGCGAGGAGTTCGGGGCCGTCGCCGGGACCAGCGGCTACGAGTGGATCGTCGATCCGATCGACGGCACGAAGTCGTTCATCCGCGGCGTGCCGCTCTGGGCGACGTTGGTGGGCTGCCGCCACGCCAAGCGGGGCATCCTCGGCGTGATCGCGATCCCGGCACTCGATGAAACGGTCCATGCGACCGTCGGCGGCGGCGCCTGGCACCGGATCGGCGCAGCGACGCCGATCCGGGCCACCGTGTCGCGACGAGCAGACCTGGCGACGAGCTTGATCTGCACGAGCGACTTCACGTCGTTCACGCGGCGGTCCGACCGGATCGGTGGTGCGGCCGCCCGGGCTGCGCTGGAGCAGGCCTGCCAGGTCGCCCGCACGTGGGGCGATGGCTACGGCTATCTGCTCGTGGCGACCGGGCGCGCCGAGGTGATGATCGACCCGCTGATGAATCCCTGGGATGCGGCCGCCGTGGAGCCGGTGATCACGGAGGCGGGAGGACGCTTCACCGATTGGTGTGGCCGGCTCCGGATCGACGGCGGTGACGGCCTGGCGACCAACGGCATCGTCCACGATCCTGTTCTGGGCTTGCTCGGCTGATCCGCGGCCATGGCCCCGCTGGCATGCGACGCGGCTGCCGTGGAACACGGACCGCCGGGAGTTTTTCGGGGAGATCCTGGCGAGCGGAGGAGACCGCCCGGCCGCGCAGGGCCCGGCGCGCCGCGGGTTCGTCTTGCGGAAACCGGCCCGAAGACTATGCTTTCAGGCTGGTTTCCGGCGTCTCACCACACATCCGATCCTCCGCTTTGAACAGGTTGGTTTACCGTGGCACGTTCCTGCGAGGTCTGCGGCAAGGGGTTCTCCATGGGGAACACCGTCACGATCCGCGGCAAGGCGAAGTACCTCGGCGGTGTGGGTACGAAGGTGACGGGGATCTCGCGGCGGAAGTTCAAGCCGAACCTCCAGCGGTTGCGGGTCACGGTCGGCCAGGGCACCAGCACGTCGCTGCTCGTGTGCACGCAGTGCATCCGGTCGGGCAAGGTGACCAAACTCGTCCGGCAGAAGCCCTTCCGCCTGCCCACCGTCGAGAAGCCGAAGACCACCGCCGACGATGTGGTGCCGTCCGGTCCCCGCGCGAGGCCGTGATCGTCGCGCGTCGATCGGAATCGTTCGGTCCTTGCCGGGATGATGAAGGCAGGCCGTTGTTCTGGCTCCGCTCGGTTCAGTTGATCTGCATTCACCCCCCTCCCAGAGACCCTGCCCGGCATTCGCGGTGGCCTGAGCCGCGTGCGGCTGGTTGAATCCCCGGCACCCACACCATGAGCCTGTCACCCGCCGATGTCGCCAAGGTCGGCGTGCTCGCCCGCCTGGCGCTCTCCCCCGCCGAAGTCGAGGCGATGACGCGGGAGTTGTCGACGATCGTGGGATTCGTGTCCCAGCTTGACGAGCTCGACACCTCCGCCATCGAGCCGCTCGCCCATCCGCTCGACACGCGCAACGCGTTCCGTGATGACGAGCCGCGCCCGTGCCTGACGACAGCCGAGGCGCTGCAATCCGCCCCCCGCCACGATGGCGAGTGCTTCCTCGTGCCGGCCGTGCTCGGAGAAACCGGCTCCGCCTGATACCCGCCGTCGCTCCAACCCGCTGCCTCATGTGCGGTCCCGCTGCCTCATGTGCGGTCCCGAGTGGTTTTCCCGACGCCCGTGCCGATGCCCTGATCAGGCCGGAGCACCGAGCGCCTCCAACGCCAACCACGATCACGATGCAACCCTCCGAACTCTCGAGCCTCGACATCGTGTCGGCCATCCGTCGCGGTGACGTGACGGCGGAACGGGTGACGACCGCGTTCCTCGACCGCATCGCCCGGCTCGATCGGTCGATCAACGCCTTCCTCGCCGTCGATCGCGATGGCGCCTTGGCCAAGGCAGCCGAGATCGACAGGCGGCGGAAGGCGGGACAGCCGCTCGGCGCGCTCGCCGGCCTCCCGGTGGCGGTGAAGGACGTGCTCTGCACGGCGGATCTCCCCACGACGTGCGCTTCGCGGATGCTCGCCGGCTTCCGGCCGCCCTACGACGCCGAGGTGGTGGCCCGCCTGCGCCGCGCCGACGCCGTGATCGTCGGCAAGACGAACATGGACGAGTTCGCCATGGGGGGCTCCAACGAAAACTCGGCCTTTGGCCCGGTCCACAACCCCTGGGATCTCGATCGCGCCCCGGGTGGCTCGAGCGGTGGCTCGGCAGCGGCGATCGCGGCCGACATGGCCCCCGCCTCGCTCGGCTCCGATACCGGCGGCTCGAGCCGCCAGCCCGCCGGTCTGTGCGGCATCACTGGCCTGAAGCCGACCTACGGCCTGGTCAGCCGGCGCGGCCTGATCGCCTTCGCGTCGAGCCTCGATCAGGTGGGGCCGATGTGCCGCTCGGCAGCCGACTGCGGCCTGTTGATGGAGACGATCGCCGGGCACGATCCGGGCGATTCGACGTCGCTCGACACGCCGGTGCCGGCCTACACGCAACTCCTCGATCAGCCGCTGGCCGGCCTGCGGATCGGGCGCGTCGCGGCCCACTTCGCCGAGGGCCTCGATCCCGAGGTGGCCCGGGGAGTCGAGGAGGCGTTCGCCGTCTTCAAGGCGGCGGGGGCAACGATCCACGATGTCGAACTGCCCCACGCCCGCTATGGCGTGCCCACCTACTACCTCGTCGCCCCGTGTGAGGCGTCGAGCAATCTCGCCCGCTACGACGGTGCCCATTATGGCCACCGCTGCGGGCCGGCGGCCGGCGGCGGATTCGACTCCCCACTGGTGGAGATGTATTGCCGCAGCCGGGCGGAGGGCTTCGGTCCCGAGGTCAAGCGGCGGATCATGCTCGGCACCTACGCCCTCTCGGCCGGCTACTACGACGCGTACTACGCGAAGGCCCTGCGGGTCCGGCGCCTCATCCGCCAGGACTTCCTCGACGCCTTCGCGGCGGTCGATGTCATCGGCGGACCGGTGTCGGCCACTGCTGCGTTCCGGCTCGGGGAGAAGACGGGCGATCCGCTGGCGATGTATCTGGTCGACATGTACACCGTCGCGACCAACCTCGCCGGGATCGCCGGGATCTCGTTTCCGTGTGGATTCACCAAGGGGGGGCTGCCGATCGGCTTCCAGCTCCAGGGGCCGGCCCTCTCGGAGACACTCCTCCTCCGGGCGACCGACCGGTTCCAGCACCTCACCGATTGGCACCGCCGGCGACCGGCGCTGCCCGCCACCTGATTTGCCGGCTCCCGCCGACTTGGCCCGCGTCCACTCCCATCCGGCCCAGCCCATCGCCCCGCCCAGGATCTGGCCCATGCCAGCCGACGCCCCGCCGTTCACGACCGTCATCGGGCTCGAGGTGCACGTCCAGCTCCTCACCCGGACCAAGCTGTTCTGCGGCTGCCCGACGACGTTCGGCGCGCCCCCCAACACCCAGGTCTGCCCGGTCTGCCTCGGCCTGCCGGGGTCGCTGCCGGTGATGAACCGCCGCGCCTTCGACCTCGCCCTCCGCGCCGCGATGGCGCTCGACTGCCGGATCGCGGCGTTCACGAAGTGGGACCGGAAGAACTACTTCTACCCCGACCTCCCGAAGGGCTACCAGATCAGTCAGCTTGATCTTCCGCTTGCGGAGC
>SXWA01000019.1 GCA_005791575.1 Planctomycetaceae bacterium | reverse complement strand
TGATCAACGGCTCGGCGAACGAGGGTGTCTATCTCCACGGAGGCCAGACGCTCTCCCTCCTCGACAACGCCGGCACGATCAATGCCGCGGGCACCGGGGTGTACGGCGTGCCATCCTCGACGTTCGGCACGGTCACCAATTCAGGCACGATCCAAGCGGGGGGCAACGGTCTGCAGTTGCACGCATCGGGCACGGTGACGAACCTCGCTGGGGCCACGATCAGCGGGACCGTAGGCGACGCGATCGTGACGACCGGTTCGGTCCAGCAGATCGACAACGCCGGCTCGCTCACCGGCGGAAACGCTGGTATCCAGGTCATTGCGGGTAGTCACGTCGAGATCATCGACAATGCCGGATTGATCGACGGCGGGAGCTACGGTCTTCTCACCCAATTTGGCGCCTCGGTGACCACCCTCACCAATTCCGGCACGATCGAGGGAGGTGTCGGCGGCGGCATTGTCAGAATGTCAAGCGGGACGCTCACCAACAGCGGCCTGTTCACGGGGACCTACCACGGTCTGACGACCAGCGGGACCGTCGACACGCTGACCAACACCGCCGCTGGTCGGATCGAGGGTGGGCTCACGCTGAACGGAGTGACAACGACGGTCGTCAACGACGGCCTGCTCAGCGATCCCACGGGGGACGGGCTCGACAATTACGGAACGACCGGGACGATCACCAACAACGGCACGATCACGGGGGCGTGGGGCGTGTATCAGGACGGCACGCTGACAACCTTCACGAACTCGGCCAGCGGCCTGATCCACGGAGACGACGTCGGCTTCTACGCGGACTACACCGTCGACGCCATCGACAACTATGGGACGATCACCGGCAATCTCACTGCCGGTGTCGAGTTCGACACCAGCTTCAGCAATATCGGCGTTCTCACCAACCATGCCGGGGCGCTGATCGAATCGTCGGCGGGCGATGGTGTCTTGGTCGGCCTCTACGGCAATGACTACGCCGCGGAGTCTGTCTCCAACGCCGGCGTGATCCGCGGGGCGAACTCGGGCGTGCGGGTGGAAAACGGCAAGCTGTTGGCGCTTGTGAACACCGGGACGATCGCCTACGGCGGCTCGGGGAGTGGCCCGGCGGTTGTTGTCGGCCCGTCTGGCATTCTCGGCGACGCCTCCGGCATCAGTGGACCGGCGATCTCGAGCACCGGGGCCGGCGCCCTGCTCGCTGGTGGCATCATCAACACGGGCACGATCAATCAGGGCTTCCGGATCGAAAATCAGGATGTCTCCGTCGGGGCAGGACGTGGCTTGGGGGTGTTCGACGGCGGCACGCTCGACGTCGTCAACGGCAACCTGACATTCACCGACGGCACGCTCCAGCTCGAGGCTGACGTGTCGGTGAATGGTGGCAGTGGCACGTTCACCAACGAGGCGACGCTGCGGCTCCTGGGGATCGAAGCGGTGACCGGCACCTTCGAGCAGACGTCCGGCGGGACGGTACTGATGGAGCTGCTCGGGACGACCTCCGGCAGCTACGGGAGGCTCGACATCAGCGGCACGGCGACGTTCGCCGGCGGCCTGGCGCTCGGTGACACCGGGCTCACCGGCGGGTTGGCGGGCGGTCAGGTGTTCGATCTGTTCGGGTTCGGCAGTTATTCCGGCGGGTTCTCGGGGCTGTCGGTCAATGGCACGAGCCTGCTGTCGCTCGGTGGCGGCGCGTGGCTCTACGGCGCGCTCACGCTCACCGAGGTATGGACCGGCACGACGATGAGCCTGTCGGTGACGGGGTCGGCGGGTGTGCCCGAAATCGACCCGAGGAACGCGGGAAACGCTTTGGTGCTCGTCTTGGGATCGCTGTGCCTGCTGTGGCGCAACCGGCTGAGAGCGGGCTGATCGGCACCGCCTCACGCGGGCGACGATTCGAGTCATGATCACGACCGGGCCGGGCATCGCATGGTGCCCGGCCCGGTGGCTTTTCATGCCCGCGCGGTATGCCGATCCGCGAGAAGTCAGTGGCCGAAGTCCACCCCTGGCCTTTGCCCTGGAGAAGCTGCGCTTTTCCTGGGAGCTGCGCTCCCGGCACCTCATCCAAGGGGTGGCGCAGGCTGTTTGTCCACAGTCTGTTCACTCCCGCCTTGAAAAGCCGCGGGAACGCGGCCTTCATCAGCGGATCCAGTTGACCGGGCAGAGCCAGCCGAGCTTCGCCAGGCAGCCGCCGAGGCAGCCACCCAGGGGGCCGGTCGTGCAGCTCGCGCAGGGATCGGGCGCGATGTAGCCCTGGGTTTCCGGCGGCATGAAGCCACGGCCCGGGGCGAGCTGCCACGGGGCGAGGAGGTCGGGCCCCTGGCGGGCGCCGTTGCAGCCGAACCAGCGGTTGCACCCGTCGCAGGGATCGGGCGGACAGCAATCGTCGTGGCACGGCCCCCAGTAGCGCGGGCCGCAGCCGGTGTCGCCGCAGGGTGGTTCCATGCCCCAGGCCGACGGGCGGCAGCCACGCGGCGGCCGGCACGTCTCACAGAAGTCTCCGGCCGACGCCGACAGAGTCGCCGTCACCGCGAGAGCAAGCGTCAGAGGAAATGTCGCACGTCGCATGGCCGGAGGTATCGGCTGCCGACCCGGTCGGGATTCGTCGAAAACGGGCCGATTCCCCGGCCGGCCGCCCCGCGTCGAGCGCGGGCGCTACCGCCCCTGTGCAGCTTTCCCGGCCTGCCGCGGTCAGGATTCCACCGGCAGCGGCGGCTGCGCCAGCGTGCGCTCGAAGAGGCGGAGGTATTCGCGGGCGCTCGATTCCCACGACCAGTCGAGCGCCATCACCTGGCGCACGAGCCCCTGCCAGAGGTCGCAGTCGGCATGGGCATCGAGCGCCCGGATCAGCGCCCGCTCGAGTTCACCGGCATCGACGTGCGGGAAGACGAATCCGCTCGCACTGCCGTCACGCACCGTGTCGGGGCTCACGTCCACCACGGTGTCGACCAGGCCGCCCGTGGCGCGCACCACCGGCAGCGAGCCGTAGCGCTGGGCATACAGCTGGGTGAGGCCGCACGGCTCGTAGAGGCTCGGCACGAGGAGCATGTCGGCCGCCGCCTGGACCAGATGGGCGAGCCCCTCGTCGAACCCGAGGATCACGTCGATCACCCCCGGATAGGCCTCGGCGGCATGCTGCAACTCCCCCTCCCAGTGCGCGTCGCCGGTGCCGAGGACCACGAACCGGGCGCGGCCGCTCCCCGCCAGCCGGTGGAGCAGGTCGATCACGAGCCCCACCCCCTTCTGGCCGGCGAGACGGCCGACGAACGCGACCACCGGGCGGCCGTCGGGGGGCGCCGAACCGAGGCGTGAGAACAGCGCCATCCGCGCCGCCTGCTTGCCGAGGAGGGCGTCGTCGGGCCCGTAGGGACGGGGCAGATGGCGGTCGCGGTGCGGATCCCAGGCCGTCGTGTCGATGCCGTTGACGATCCCGGCCACCGTGCCGCTGCGGGTGGCGAGCACCCCCTCCAGGCCGCAGCCCCCCGGGGCCGTCTGGATTTCGCGCTCGTAGGTCGGGCTCACGGTGGTCACCAGATCGGCGAACACGAGCCCCGTCTTGAGGAGGTTGACGCGATCGTGGCACTCCATCTGCCGCCAGTTGAAGTAGCGCCAGTCGAGGCCGGTGAGCGGCATGTCGCTGGCGGGAAAACTCCCCTGGTAGGCCATGTTGTGGAACGTCATCACGGTGCGCGTCGCCGCCGGCACCAGCGGCGGGAGGATCTTGAGCAGCGCCGGCACGAGCCCCGCCTGCCAGTCGTGGCAGTGAACGATGTCGTACGGGGCTCCGAGACGCGCCGCGAGCTCCGTCGCCGCCCGCGCGAAGAACATCCACCGCGCCGCGTCGTCGGCATAGTCGCCGTAGAGCGCGTGGCGGTCGAAGAACTCCGCGTTCTCGATCAGCAGCGCGTCGTGGCCGCCGGGCACCGTGGCGCGGAGGATCCGCGCCGGCACGCGCCGGCCGCCGAGCGGCACGTCGAAACCGATCCCCGCCGGCTCGATCGCCAACCCCCGCGCGAGCGCCTCGCGGTGGCCCGGGATGACGAGCGTCACGTCGCAGCCGAGTCGCGCCAGGGCAGCGGGGAGGGCGCCGGCGACGTCGGCCAGCCCGCCGGTCTTGGCGAACGGCGTGGCTTCGCTGGCGATTTCGAGGACGCGCATCGGGGAATCCGCGCTACCGGGAGGCTTTGAGGGTTTCGAGCCACGCCACCACGTCGACGAGCTCCTCGGCCGAGAGCATGGTGGCGAGGTCGGCCGGCATCAGCGAGACCGGCTGCTTCACCAATTCCGCCACGTCACCGGTCGCCATCGTCACGTCGAGCCCGTCGGCCCCGCGGACCACGACTTCGGCCGGGGTCTTCGAGACGAGCAGCCCCGTGACACTCCGCCCATCCTCGCCGACGAGCGTCCAGGTCTCGTAGTTGTGGCTGATCGCCGCCGACGGTGCGAGGAGCGACTCCCACAGCGCCTCGCGCGAGAGCTTCGCCCCCACGCCGGAGAGGTCGGGGCCGACCGCCTTCCCCGCGCCGGCGACGACGTGGCACTTGGCACAGGTGCCGGCGCCGGCGAACAGCGATTGCCCCTTGGCGGCATCCCCCTTGCGCTTCACCAGCTCCGCCACCGGCGGCAGCGGCTCGCCACCGCGGGCCGGGGGCAGCGGGAGAACGGCGGCCGCCTCCTTGCGGATCTCCGGCCAGGGCGAGGCGGAGATCGCCAGCGCCGCCGCCTGCGCCAGCGGACCGGCCACCACCTGCCCGCGCGCCAGCTCGATGAGCCGGCGGCTGCCGCGCTGCGACCGCGCCAGCGACCGCACGGCGACGGCGCGCAGCCCGTCGGGCACGTCCGCCTTCACGAGCATCCCGGCGAGTAGATCGATCCCCTTGCCGCCCCCGCCCGCACCGACCGCGGCGAGGAGCCGGGCGGCTGCCGCCTCGTCGTCGCCACGGGCGCGGTTTGCCAGCGCGTCGCCGGCACCGAGGTCGAGCGCGGCACCCGCGGCGGCGACGGCCAGTTTCTCATCGGTCCCCGCCGCGGCGGCAAGGGTGACGAGGGAGTCGGCCCGGTCCCGCAGGCCGAACCGCGACACGATCTCCACCCCCGGTGGCGTGCCGGCGGCGAGATCGGCGGCGGCGGCGATCGCCCCGGCGAGGGGCCCGGTCGCATCGGCCGGATCGAGCCGCAGCGCCACGATCGGGAGGATCACGCTCCGCTTGTCGGCCGGCCAGCTGTTGGCGGCCGCGACGATTCCCGGGATCGCGGCGCGGACGGCCGCGGCCGGCTGGAAGTCGAGCGCCCGCACCCGGGCGAGCGACTCGCTCGTGCCGATCGCCGCGTCGGCGATCAGGCGGCCGATCAGCTCGGCCGAGCGGGTGCCGCGGCTGCGCCATACGATCTCGCGCGCCGCCGGCGACAGCGGCTCGCGGAGCTCCGGCTGCCAGGCGGCGAGGCGGCTGTCCCAGTGGCCATCGGCACCGATGCCGAGGGCCTCGAGTGCGAAGCGGTCGCCGGCGGCATGGGCGCGGGCGAGCCGCGCCCAGATCCGGTCGGCGCGCTCACCGGTGTGACCGGCCAGCGCGATCGCCACCTCGCGGCGCACCTCCGCCGCCGGGTCGTCGGCGAGCGATTCGACGAGCAGGAGCGTGTCGCCGCGTGTGGCGCGGGAGAGGCGGACCGCCACCGTACGCAGCTCCGGCAGCTTCGCTCCGGCGAGGAACGCCACCACCCACGACGGACCCCGGCCAGGGAGCATCCCCAGCGCCCAGGCGAGGCGCGCCGCATGGCGGCTGTCGGTCGCCTTCTCGAGCGCGGCGACGAGTGCCGGTCCCGCCTCACCCGGCGCGCGGGCGAGGCGCTCGAGGGCCGAGGCGCGTGTCGAGAGGTTCGGGCTCGCCAGCGCCGCCACCGCCCCTTCGATCGTGGCCAGATCGACCGCCGGCACCGTCCACGCCGCGCCGGCCGGCGCGATCCGGTAGATGCGCCCCTTCTCGACGTCACCCATGCCGTGGCCTCCGACCCCGGGGTCGTACCAATCGGCGACGATCAGCGACCCATCCGGGGCGACGCAGACGTCGCTCGGGCGGAACCAGCGGTCGGCGGCACCGTCGACGAGCGTCTCACTGGTGGCCTCGTAGCCCGCCCCCGCGGAACGCACATGATAGGCCCGGACGACGTTCGGACCGGCGTCGCAGTGGATCACCGCCCCCCGATAGCGCTCCGGGAGGAGCCGCCCCTCGTAGACGCAGATCCCGGTCGGCGAGCCGGCACCGGTCTGGAGGAGATTGGGGACCACGCCGGGGTCGTTCTGGTGCCAGTGGCGCCGCTCGACCGAGTCCTCGAGGTTGGCACGCGGCTGTTGCCAGCCGGCGCCGGTGAGCTCGTCGACGTAGCCGAAGTTGCCGCGCTCCATCACCCAGTTGATGCGCACGCCACGGTTGCCGTCGTCGTCGTTGTCGCTCTGCCAGAGGGTGCCGAAGGAATCGACGGCGACCTCGTAGTTGTTGCGGAAGTTGTGGCCGAGGACCTCGAACTCGCTGCCGTCGGGGCGGCAGCGGAACACCATCCCCTGCCGGAACGGCTTGCCGGAGTCGTCGACCGTGCGCCCCTCGCGGTCGGTCACCGGATGGCCGTCACGGTCGTGGACGGCGTGGCCGGTGTTGCCGAAGTTGAAATACCAGCGCCCGTCGGGGCCGACGACGAAGGCATGGACCGAGTGGTCGTGCTGCGGCTGGCCGGTCTTCGTGAACAGCACCTCCTTGCGGTCGGCGACGAGGTCGCCGTCGTCGTCATGGAGCACGAACACCTCTGGCGCGCAGGAGATGATCGCCTTCCGCCCCGGGCCGTCGCCGATCACGCAGATCCCCAGCGCACTGTCGACGTCGCGCCCCTGGTGGAACACGGTGCGCGTGTCGGCCACGCCGTCGCCGTCGCTGTCGGTGAGCACGAGGATCCGGTCACCCTCCGGCCGCGTGTCCTTCCGGCCCCGATAGTTGGTGACCTCGCAGACCCACACCCGGCCCGCGGCATCGACGTCGATGTCGGTGGGGCTCGAGAGGAGCGGTTCGCCGGCGAAGAGCGTGGCCGCGAGCCCGTCGGCGACCACGAGCGTGCCGGGGCCGTCGGCCGGATCGACCGGCCCACCCGGCCGCCGCGCCACCGGCGGCGGCTGCGTGTGGATCGAGAAGACGATGCTCCCACCCCCCTGGTTGGCGCCGCCGTCGTCGAGGCCGCCCCGGCCGATCAGGCGCAGCGCGCCGGCCGGCACGTCGAACTCGATCACCGAGTTGGCATGGGTGCCGATGCCGCGCGGCACCGGTTTGCCGTCGACCTTGAGCTCTCCCCCGTCAGCGTTGCGGCCCGTGTTCACGGTGCCCCACTGGCTCGTGGCCTGCCGCCAGGCACCGGCATCGAGCGGCGTGTCGCCGGCCGGTCCGCGGAACACCGGCGCGATCCAATCGGCCCAGTCGCAGCCGAAGCCGTCGCCACCGTCATCGACCACCAGCCACACGCGCGTGGCGCCGGCGACGGGCACGTCGAACGGCACCGACCGGCCCGGTGTGGCGGGGGTGATCACCGGGCTCTGCCAGAGCGGCGCCGCCGCTGCAGCCGGCGCGAGTCCGGCGACGAGCAGGAGGGCGGCCGAGGCCGACACCAGCCCGCGGCGAACCACGATCGATGGCCGCCGGCCGGGGGAAACCACGCGGTCTCCACCGGAGCTGCGCTCCCGGCAACTCGTCCGCGCCGTGCGGCATGCCGTGTGACCACTGCCCGACAAGCCCGAGCTTCGCATGGGAATCTCCGCACGGAGTGGATCGTGGGCCTTGCAGGACACGATGGCCCGGCCTGCCCCCGGAGGCGTTCGCGCGGGCAGTATAGTATGGACGCTCTGCCTGCTCCGGGCCCCCCCGGAGCCACGCATCCTCTCGTTCGCCGTTTCTTCGGGCCGCACCGTGACTCCCCTCGTCAACCCGGCCGCGCTGTTCACGTTCCGCTTTCCCTGCCGGAAGCGGGCACCCCTCTGGCCACCGGCTGCCGCCCCCCTCGACGAGGCCTGCCGGCTACCGTCGCTGGCGGCCGTCGCCGAGGTGCCCGACGTGATCGAGATGTTCCTCGCCTGGAACGACGACGGCCTCGCGCTGCGCGGGGTGGTCCGCGGCGTGGGGGCGTCGCGCTGGTGCCAGCCGACGCGGGCCGAGGACAGCGACGGACTCCACGTCTGGTTTGCCACGCGCCCCACCGGCGAGAGCCACCGCGCCGGGCGCTACTGCCGGCGGCTGGCGCTCTTGCCCACGGGAGGGGGGCGCACGGCCGACAAGCCGGTGGCGGTGGCCTGCGCGATCCCGCGCACGAGCGAGCCGCTCGCTGAACTGCCCGCCGACAGCGTGTCGCTCGCCGCGGCCCTGGCGCCCGACGGCTGGCGGATCGACGCCTTCATCGCCGCGGCGGCACTGCCGGGATGGGATCCAGCGGAGATCCCGCGCCTCGGGTTCTTCGCGGCGCTGGTCGATCGGAGGCTCGGCCGCGTGCCCCTGTTCGCGCCGCCGGAGTATCCGTGGGAGAGCGACCCGACCACGTGGGCGGAGTTGGAACTGGTCGCTTCCTGACGACCCGACCCGGCCCCCTCACCTCTGCTCGACCACCAGCCGCGCCGGCGGAAGGCTGTCGAGGAACACCTTCCCGTAGTGCTTGGTGCGCACACGCGGGTCGAGGATCACCACCCGGCCGGTGTCGGCGGCGGTGCGGATCAGCCGGCCGAAGCCCTGCTTGAGCTTCAGCACCGCCTCGGGGACCTGGTAGTCCATGAACGGGTTGCCGCCGGCGGCGCGGATGGCGTCGATCCGCGCCGCCACCAACGGCCGGTCGGGGACGGCGAAGGGGAGCTTGGTGATGATCACCGTCACGAGCTGGTCCCCCGGCAGGTCGATCCCCTGCCAGAAGCCGTCGGTGCCGAGGAGCACGCTCGCCGGACCGGCGCGGAAATCGGCGAGCATCTTCGAGCGTGACAGGCCGTCGGACTGGCTGACGAGACGGAAGTTGTTCCGGGCACACCAGCCGGCGAGATCGGTCGCCACCCGGGCGAGTGACGCGAGGCTCGTGAACAGCACCAGGGCCCGCCCGCCCGACCGTTCGACGAACCGGCGGATGAGGGGCACGCTGGCAGCGTCGAAGGCGTCGCGCTCGGCCGGGTCGGGCATCCCCTCGACGAGCACGAGTTCCGCCTGGTTGGCGTAGTCGAACGGGCTGCCGAGCCGGGCGGCGAGCGCCGCGCCAACGCCGAGCCGCTGCCGGACGTAAGTGAAGGGATCGGGGTCGACGGGCGCGGCCGTTGCGGCAGATGGCGGCGCCGCGCGGGCGCTGGCCGGAGGCTCGACCGCCAGCGTGGCGCTGGCCAGGATCACGGTGGGAACACGGTCGAACAGCTCGCGGCGCAGCGTCGCCCCGACATCCACCGGAGCGCTCGAGAGCACCACCCGCGGCCGGCCGCGGCGCCCGCGTGCCGCCTCCACCCAGTGGACGCTCCCCGCCTCGGCCTGCTCGAGCCACCCGCGCAGGCTCCCGGCCTGGGCGGTGAGCCGCTCCGCCACCGAGAGGAGATCGTGGCGCTCCGCCTCGGCGGCGAGCTCCTCCGCCGCCTCGCGCAGGCGCCGGGCGAGCGACAGCAGGTGCGTCCCGAGCGAATCATCGACAGCGGGCGGCGCGCTCACGCGCCACGGTCCCTCCCCGCGGGCGGCGACCGCGGCGAGCACCCCCTGGAAGAAGCCCTCGGCAGCGCGCCGGCAGCGGAACACGTCAGCCTCGAGATCGTGCATCCCGTAGTGGCGGAGCAGGCCGCGGTGGCCGCGCTCGGCGAGGAGCCGGGAGAGGAGCCGTTCGATGCCCGCGCTCGACAGGCCGATGCCGAGATGGTCGCCCGCCACCGCCTCCACCATGTGGGCCTCGTCGAAGACGACGATGTCGTGGTCGGGGAGGAGGCTCGCGCCGCTGCGGCGCAGGGCGAGGTCGCTGAAGTAGAGGGCGTGGTTCACCACCAGCACCTGGGCCCGGGCCATCCGCCGCCGCGCCGCATAGTAGAAGCACTGCTGGTGGGTCGGGCAGGTGCGCCCCATGCAGTTGCCCGAGTCGCTGTGGACCTCGTCCCAGACAGCGGCGGCGGGCACCGCCTCGAGATCGGCGAGCGAGCCGTCGCCGGTGTCGCGTGCCCAGGCCGAGAGCGCCTCGAGCTCGTCGATCTCCTCCTGCTCGCCGAACAGGCTGCCGGAGCGTTCGAGCGCCAACTCGAGCCGGCGACGCGAGAGGTAGTTGCCACGCCCCTTCACCAGCACGGCGGAGAACTCGCGCGGCATGACCGCCGCCACCAGCGGGATGTCCTTGCCGACGAGTTGCTCCTGGAGGGCGATCGTGTGGGTCGAGATCACCACCCGGCGCGGCCGGGACCGCGCCTGGGAAGGCGGATCACCGTCGGCCTCGTCGCCGGAGCCCAGCGGGCTTTCGCCCCCCGACTCCTGATCGCCCCCCGTTCCCTGATCAGCCGTCGCCGCGAGCACCGCCGGCACCAGGTAGGCGAGGCTCTTCCCCACCCCCGTGCCCGCCTCGACCACGGCGTGCCGCCGGCCGGCGATCGCCTCGGCGACGAGGCGGGCCATCGCCAGCTGCTGGGGCCGCGACTCCCAGCCCGGCAGCCTGGCGGCGAGCCTGCCGCCGGGGGCGAGGAAGTCGTCGGGGGTCGTCATGGAGGGAATGTACCGCAGGCGACCGCCGGTGTGACCCCGCCGCAGGGCACCCGGCCGCGGGGTAGAGTGGCTGCGGCTCCCTCCCCTTCCCCCCGAGGACCGCCCGTGGCCGAACGCCCCGACTCGAGCCCCGCCGTCCCTCCGGCCGGCCCCCCGTCCGCCACCGGCCACTCTTCCCCCGCCGGTCAGAAGGCCTGGGGAGGCGTGTTCAGTGAACCGACCGATCGCCGGGTCGAGGCCTTCTCGGAGAGCATCTCCTACGACCGGCGGCTCGCCGACGACGACATCGACGGCTCGATCGCCCACGCGCGGATGCTGGCCGCCACGGGCATCATCAGCGCCGCAGAGGCGGAGGCGATCGCCCGGGGGCTCGAGGAGATCCGCGCCGAGATCCACTCCGGCCGCTTCGAGTACTCGATCGCCAAGGAGGACATCCACCTCCACGTCGAGAGCGCGCTCACCGCCCGGCTCGGCGACGTCGGCCGCAAACTCCACACCGCCCGCAGCCGTAACGACCAGGTCGCCCCCGACCTGCGGCTCCACTGCCGCCGGGCGATCGATCGCCTCGACGCCGCGCTCGAGGCCCTGCAGCGGTCCTTCGTCGGGCTGGCGCACGCCACGCGCGGCCTGGTGATCCCCGGCTACACCCACGTCCGCCGCGCCCAGCCGGTGCTCGCCGCCCACCAGCTCCTCTCCTGGTGCGAGAAGCTCGATCGCGACCGGCAGCGCCTCGCCGACTGCCGCCGGCGCACCAACATCCTCGCGCTCGGCTCGGGGGCCCTCGCCGGCACGAGCCTGCCGATCGACCGCGACCACGTCGCCGCGGCGCTGGGGTTCGACGGCGTCGCCGCCAACAGCCTCGACGGCGCCAGCGACCGCGACTTTGTCTGCGAACTGGCGTTCGTGATCGCGCTGGCGATGGTCCACCTCTCGCAATGGGCCGAGGAGTGGATCCTGTGGAGCGGCGAGGAATACGGCTTCCTCGAACTGCCGCAGGCGTTCTGCACCTGCAGCTCGATCATGCCCCAGAAGATCAACCCCGACGTCCTCGAGCTGATCCGCGGCAAGTCGGCAC
>SXWA01000178.1 GCA_005791575.1 Planctomycetaceae bacterium | reverse complement strand
TGCTTCCTGGGGGATGCCCGTGGCGTCGGTCCAGCGGTTGGTGGAGTTGTAGCGGGCGACGAGGAACACGATCTCGAGGATCCGTTCCGGAGGGAAGTGGGGACGGAGCCGATCGAGCTCCGCATCGCCGATGGTGTGCGGCGCCAGCGTGAGCTGACGGGCGAAGGCAAACGCCGCCTGCCGGTCCGGCGGGAATCGACTCCAGTCGGCATCGAGGTCGGCGAGCATCGCTTCGACGACTCCCAGGCGCAGCAGCTTTCCCTCCTGGTGTCCGAGGCAGTAGTGGCAGTCATTGGCCCGTGAGGCGATCCAGAACAGTTCCACCGCCAGGTCCTCGGGCAACCCGAGTGCCGGGTCCTTGAGGCGGAGGCTCGGCCCCTGGACGGCGGCGGGCAGATGGATGCGGCGCAGCAGGGCGTTGTTGACGACCGGTTCGGCGGCACCGGCCTGGATCGCCGCCACCGCATCGGCGGGCATCGGGAGCCGCGGGGTGCGCGCCTTGAGTGCCTCGAGCGCCCCAAGCATCGCCCGGCGATCAGCCGGCGGCCCCGCGCTTCCGTCGGCTCCAGGCGCCAGCCGGGTCGCGAGCAGCGCCAAAAACAATCCGACGAGGAGCGGTGCGATCCCGGCAGCACGGTTCCCGGGGAGCCCGCCGGGTTTCGCCGGGGCGCCGCCCTGGCCACGACGAAGTCCACAGGCTGCCAGGGCGATCGTCACCCACACCGGATGCATGCTCATCGATCATTCCCTTTCCGGGATCCCGTCGCTGCGTTGCCACAATCCCCGATCAATCGGCGAGCACCACGCTCACCGCCGGCTCCGTCGTCACGATGTAGAAGGCTCGCACCGACCTCTTCACGGAAGCGAGGGTGAGCTCGGCCGGAATCCGCACCGCTGTCCCGAACGACTCGCCCGCCCCGAGCGTGAACCGTTCGATCTGCTCCCCCCCGAGCCACCGTTCGTCGGCGACGTGGACCGGGGGGTTCCGTTTCCGCAGATCGGCCGGCGTCGCGCCGTCCCGCCAGGCGCTGAGCACCCCGTCCAGCACAGCGCGGGCCCGATCCGGGTCAGTGGGCACGACCGGCCGACCAACGCCGCAACCGGCCGTACTCACGACCAACAAGGCCGGAATCAACGCCGCACCGACCAGCGCCGCCGCAGTTCCGCCACCGGGAATCCGCCAGCCGGCGGTTCTCCCGGGAGCCGGCGGGCCCGCCGCAGCCCGGGCCCGCCATGTGCCGTTGCTCACTGGGACACCTGGCCGGCGATGGTCTCCCCCCCGGCCCGCGAGCCCACCGCGCGCCACACCGCAAGATCGACGTCGTCGGCCACGAAACGCACCGCGGCGTCGCACATCCCCAGCACCACGCCGCCGGGATGGTTGCTCTTGGCCGTGGTCATGATCCGCCCGGGGGGATACATGCACGAGCGGTGGTTCGGCGGGGCGACGTGGAAGTAGATGCTCGTCGAGTGGTAGCCGTAGATCCACGGGCCCCCGATGTTGCTGAATCGCTGGTAGGAGAGATTCGCCGGATCGATCGCGGCACACTGCTGCATCGCCTGATCGGCGGTCGTGGGATTCGTCTGCGGCCAGAAGGTGTCGCCGCGCGACGACATGGCGTTGCTGAAATCGCCGATCACGTGCTCGCTGATCGCCGCCGTGTGGCTCGTCCCGTCGGTGATGTCCTGGATGCGGATGCGGCTGTCGAGGAAGAACACGCCATCCGGCGCCGGAAAGCCGTAGTTGGGGTCGGCGGGATCGGTCGGGGGATTGCCCCAGAGGATCCCTGTGCCCTGGTTGAAGCGGTAATTCGTCCCGCCGAGCGTGCCCGGTAGGAAGGTGGCGGCATCCGAGGGGCAGCGCAGGGTCGGGATCGACGCCGCGGCGGCCTCGGCGTGGAACGGATCGTTCCACGCTTTCCTGGGATCGAGCTTCGGCAGCAGGGTCGACTGCTCGATCGCGGGGAGGATGGCGGTGAACGCCGACAGCCCCAGGGCATTGCGGCCGGCGGGAAGCGCCCGCCGCGTCGCCACCTGGTTTTGCAGACCGATCCCGAGCTGGCGGACGTTGTTGCCGCACGAGCTGCGGCGCGCCGCCTCACGCGCGGCCTGTACCGCCGGCAGGAGGAGCCCCACCAGTGTGCCGATGATGGCGATGACGACGAGCAGTTCGACGAGCGTGAAGCCCGGCCGGGCGCGGCCGCTGGCGCTGGATGGACGACGGACCATGATGCATGCCTCCTTTTCCCTCCGCCCGGATGGCAGCGGCACGGAGGGGGACCGACCGGATCTCCGTCCCCGGCCCACCAGACGCCGTGCGGCGGCGTCGATCGGGCACGGGTGACGGTGCGGCCGGTGAGACGACTCCCGGCCGCAGTGACACGGCGGGCGAGGAAGCGTGCCTCGCGCAGCGACTCCGGACGTTGCCGGAGGATCGGCGCGCAGCCCCGCCCCGCCCGTGGTCAGACGGCCCGGGGAGGCCGCTCGGGTGGATCGGCGTCGGTGGAGAAGGGGGCCACGTTGACGGTCACGATCGAGTGCCCACGACCTGCAACAGCCGGGGATTCGAGACCGACGAGCCACGCAAACCGATCGAGATCGAGGCGAATCACCCCGCCATCGATCGGCAGCAGGGGTCTGACGGGTGCCTTGCGGCAGGCTGGTCCACGGCAGGGAGTATGCCGGGAAGTCGCATCCGTCGTCGGCGCACCCGCCGAGAGACGGTCGGCAGGCGCACGTCCCGTGGCAGCGCTGAGGGCGGCGCGGCCATGGATGTCAGGCATGGCCGCCGTTTGCCCCCCGAGCTGATGGCCCTCGAGCCAATCGCCGCAGCTCGCGGCCGCCTCCCGCCCGTCGCTGACCCACAGCGCGAACGCACCGAATGCAGCACACACCAGCGTGCGGACGACGGTCGCGGCGGATCGGCAAGACGACGGCATCGCCGGGCCCACTGTCAGGCTCGAGACACTTCCCCCCGGAAACAACGAGATCCTATGCAGGACTCATCCGGCTGTCGAGATCTCGGTGCGGCCGGCGGCCCCACCGCTTGCGGCCGGGGCCGCCTCACGCGTGGACGGCGAACTCCCCGGCCGACACGCTCGGCAGGTTCGTCTGGCCCATCAGCCACAGGTCGATCGACCGGGCCGCCTCCCGTCCCTCGTGGATGGCCCACACCACCAGCGACTGCCCGCGTCGCATGTCCCCGGCGGCGAACACCCCCTTGCGGCTGGTGTGGAAGTCGCTGCCCGCCTTGACGTTGCCCCGGGGATCCAATTCCAGACCGAGATCGGCGACCGGCCCCTGTTTCTCCGGTCCGACGAACCCCATGGCGAGGAGGGCGAGTTGGCAGGGCCACTCCTCCTCCGTGCCGGGGCGCTCGCGGAACTTCTGCTGCCCCGTGGCGGGATCCTGGTACCACTCGATCCGCACCGTGCGCAGTGCCCGGAGCCGTCCCGCGTCGTCGCCGAGGAACTCCTTGGTGAGGATGCCCCACTCACGGCGACAGCCCTCCTCGTGCGAGGAACTGGTGCGGAGCATCACCGGCCACGTGGGCCAGGGCGTGCCGGCAGGGCGTTCCTGGCGGCGCGGATACTTCCCCAGATCGGGCGGCTGCGGCAGGAGTTCGAACTGCGTCAGGCTCCGCGCGCCCTGGCGATTGCTCGTGCCGTCGCAGTCGCTGCCGGTGTCGCCGCCACCGATCACGATCACGTCCTTGTCGGTGGCGGTGATCTGCCCCCGCACCTCGTCGCCGGCGTTGCGCTTGTTCTGCTGCGGCAGAAACTCCATCGCGTAGTGGACACCGGCCAGCTCCCGCCCGGGGATCGGCAGGTCTCGGCCGAGGGTGGCCCCACCCGTGAGAAGGATCGCGTCGTACTCGTCGGCGAGCCGCTGCGTGGGGAGATCGGACCCGACGTTCACCCCGCAGCGGAACTCGACCCCCTCCCCCTCCATCTGCTCGACGCGGCGCCACACGCGCCACTTTTCCAGCTTGAAGTCGGGGATGCCGTACATCAGGAGGCCACCGGGGCGGTCAGCCCGCTCGAACACCGTCACCTGGTGGCCGGCACGGTTGAGCTGCTGCGCCGCCGCCAATCCGGCCGGGCCGCTCCCTACG